>JAFGRS010000299.1 GCA_016935045.1 Lentisphaeria bacterium
CGCCCTCCAGTCCGAACCGAGGACGCGACGCCCCATCCCCTGGAGGGCGAAGCTCCTGCTGAGCCGGTTCTCGGATTGGACTGAGGCCTTACGTGGCCGGGGAGGAGGGTCTTGACGTACCCGGCCAGTGAAACCATGTTGCCAACGCTGGGTTTGGTCCCGCCGTTCGCACCGGCAGGTTGGCGGGTGTGGGCGAGGAGGCGAATGGTTCCATGAAACGTGGCATCGCGGTCTTCGGCAGCTCGAATGTGGACTTCATCATGAAGGTCCAGGCGCTTCCCCGGCGCGGCGAGACGGTCACGGACGGGGTCTTTCTGCAGACCTTCGGCGGCAAAGGCGCGAACCAGGCCGTCGCCGCCGCGCGTGCGGGGGGCCGCGTCACCTTCGTCACCTGCCTCGGAGACGACCCCTATGCGCCGCGGATGATCGCCAACTTCCGGGCCGACGGCATGGATACTTCCCGCGTCGTCTGCCTGCCGGGGGAGTCCTGCGGCTCGGCCCTGGTCATGCTCGACCAGGGTGGGGACAACTACCTGACCGTGGCGCCCGGAGCCAATGCCGGCCTCACGCCGGAGGTCGTCCGCCAGCACGCGGACCTCATCCGGGACAGCGCCATGGTCATCCTGCAGATGGAGGTACCCGTAGCCGCCGACCGGGAAGTCCTCCGCCTCGCGGCCGAGTCCGGCACGCGCGTCCTTCTCAACTATGCGCCGGCGCGCGACCCGGCGTTGGCCGTGGACTCGACAGTGACGGGACTGGTCGTCAACGAGGTCGAGGCAGGGCAACTCCTGGACACGCAGGTGGAGTCCACCGACGCGGCCATGGAAGCGGCCCGGGCCCTGGTCCGGCTCGGCCCCGGTTTCGTCGTTCTGACGCTGGGGGCGACGGGAGTCGTCGTTGCGGACCGGCAGGGAGCCCGGCGCGTCCCCGGGTTTGCGGTCACTCCGGTCGACACCACGGGCGCGGGAGACACCTTCTGCGGGGCGCTGGCCGTAGCGCTGGTCGAGGGCCGGAGCCTCGAGGCGGCGGGGAGCTTCGCCAACGCGGCGGCCGCCATCAGTGTCACCCGGCTCGGCGCGCAGCCTTCCATCCCGCGCCGGCAGGAGATCGATGCCTTTCTTGCCCGGCGCGACCCTCCCGGCGACTGCGCGTAGGGGGCACACAAGGAGCGCGAGACCGATGCGTGAGACATCCCGGGAACGGGTCCTGGCGATCCTGCGTGGGGATGGCGGCGGGGAGGTCGCCTACGATGCGCTGCGGCAGCCGGCCGTGACCGAGGTGATCGAGGGGCTGCCCCTGCCGCCGGACTGGCTGCGTTACTTCCGGGATGGGGATGTCGGTTACGTCATCCTGTGGCCTGCCGCCGGCGAACGGGACCGCTTCGGCGCCTATGTGCCGGAGCTTCCGCCGGCCGCCGAACTCTCCTGCTGGGGCGTCGGGCGCCTGGCGCTGCGCACGGCGGAGGGATACCACGCCGGACACCGTTACTGGCACCCCCTGGCCCGGGTCGACACGGTCGACGGGCTTGCATCCTATCCCTTCCCGGACCTCTGCCACAACACCTCCCCGGAAGCGTTGCGCACGGAAGTGACCGCCATGCGGGACGCCGGCTTTGCGGTCGTCGGCCAGATGTCCCAGACCATCCTCGAAACGGCCTACCTGATGCGGGGAATGGACGAGCTGTTCGTCGACTTTCACCAGCGTCCGGAATACGTGCACGCTCTGTTCGCCGCGCTGGCCGAACGCCGCGTGCGCCAGGCCCGAATGCTGGCGGCAGCCGGTGTGGACGTGCTTCGCATCGGGGATGACATCGGGGCGCAGGAGAGTCTCATGGTCAGCCTGGGTACGTACCGGGAGTTCATCCGTCCCTATCATGCCGCCGTCATCGCGGCGGCACGGGACGTGATGCCCGATCTGCCGGTGCTCTATCACAGCGACGGCCGCATCACCGATCTTCTTCCCGACCTTGTCGAGATCGGTGTGACGGCCATCAACCCGGTACAGCCGGAGTGCATGGACCTGGGCGAGACGCAGCGGGATTTCGGCAACCGGTTGTCCCTGTGGGGATGTACCCCCGTGCAGAGCCTCTATGCGCACGGCGTGCCCCGGGCCGTCCGCCGACACACCCGTTTCCTCCTGGACCGACTGGCCCGGGCCCGGGGGCTGGTCGTGCAGTTCACCAACATCATCATCACCCCGAACGTA
This sequence comes from Lentisphaeria bacterium, assembly GCA_016935045.1. Classification (GTDB taxonomy): domain Bacteria; phylum Verrucomicrobiota; class Lentisphaeria; order Oligosphaerales; family JAFGRS01; genus JAFGRS01. Next base: position 2,206 of record JAFGRS010000299.1, read on the forward strand.
CTCAGGAACCTGCGCTGCTTCTTCATGGAGTTCGCCGATCTGCAACACCACTGAGCACACCGGCCCTGCCCCCTGCACTCGCAACGAGGAGACCACACAACGATGAAGCCGGAAACGTTCATCCGCCAGGCCGCAGAACTCTCCCGCGCGTACCGGGTCAGCAAGGGAACGGAATTCCACCTCGCCGACTGGGACCCGCGGGACACCGGCCACGACCCCGATCTGGACAAGAGCCGGGCCCGGAAACTGCTCCAGGCCGGAGTCGAGGCCATGGCCGAACTGCAGGACATGCTCTACGCCCAGGACCGCTGGGCCCTGCTGCTGATCTTCCAGGCCATGGACGCGGCCGGCAAGGACAGCGCCATCAAACACGTCATGTCCGGCATCAACCCCCAGGGGTGCCAGGTGTACTCCTTCAAGACCCCCAGCCACGAGGAACTGGATCACGACTACCTCTGGCGCTGCCTCAAGAACGTGCCCGAACGGGGCCGCATCGGCATCTTCAACCGATCCTACTACGAGGAAGTCCTCATCGTACGGGTGCACCCCGAAATCCTCGACGCCCAGAAGCTGCCCCGGGACCTCGTGACAAAACGCATCTGGGAAGAACGCTTCCAGGATATGCGCAACGTGGAGAGATACCTCACCCGCAACGGCATCGTCATGCTCAAGTTCTGCCTCAATCTCTCCGCCGAGGAACAGAAACAACGCTTCCTGGCCAGGCTGGACGAACCCGACAAACATTGGAAATTCGCCCCGGAGGACGTCAGGGAACGGGAGTACTGGGAACGCTACCGGTCAGCCTACGAGGAGATGATCCGCGGCACCGCCAGTTCCTGGGCCCCCTGGTACGTCGTCCCGGCCGACCACAAGTGGTATACACGCCTCGTGGTCGCCGCGGCCGTGGTCTCCACCCTCTCGTCGCTGGACCTGAAGTACCCCGCTCTCGACCCGGAGCGCCGCAAAGACCTGGCGGCTGCCCGGGCCGCCCTCGAGGAGCAAGGCGAGCAAGGCGGGGCAGTTCTCTAACGTCTCGGAATTGCTACACATCTCATTGCGGTGCAAGGACCATGGACAATGGACCATGGACCATGGACCATGGACCATGGACCTATGCGGAGTGCCGGAGCCGTTTGACCATGTTTGAACGGTTGAATGGCAGCTGACACAAGAGAGGACGGAACGGGGTTGCTCACGGAAGCGGGGAAAGGACATGGCCCATGGACGAGGTGACATGGCTGCTGGTGGGTGCCGGGGACATTGCCCGCAGGCGGGTGGCTCCGGCGCTGGTGGCGGCGGCGCACTCCCGGCTTGTGGCGGTCTGTGACCTCGACCGCTCCCGGGCATTCGACCTTGCCTCTCGGCATGCCGTCGGCGCCGTCTACGCCGACTATGGGCGGGCGCTGGCGGAGTGCGGGGCCGACGCCGTCTACATCGCCACGCCCCAGGCGACGCACATCGAGCTGAGCCTGCAGGCCCTGGCGGCCGGCAAACACCTCCTCTGCGAAAAACCCCTCGGCCTGAACGCCGCGGAATGCCTCCGTCTTCTCCATGCTGCCCGCCGGACGGACCGGGTGACGAGCTGCTCGAACTACCGGCGGCTGTCGGAGCAGTACAAGGTGACGGCGGCCATGCTGGCACGCGGGGACATCGGGCAGCTCGTGGGTGGCTGGGCGGTGTACTCGACGCCCTTCTACAACCCCGGCAACAGCCCCATCCGCAAGGCGCTGGGCATGAGTCGGATCAAGGAGCTGGGCTTCTACCTCATTGACATCGTCCAGAACCTGTTCGGCATGCCCTGCGGCGTGACCGCGCGGGCGAGCATCATCAACCGGGCGATGATGCATGATGTGGAGGACGTTGCGAGCGTCATTCTGACGTTTCCCGGCGGGGCGCTGTTCACGATCGTCTTCAACTGCTGTTCGCCCGGGACTCGGCATGAGGTGGAGTTCTTCGGCTCACAGGGCCGCATCCACTGGCAGGAGTGGCCTCCGCATGGCAACGGCCCCGTCCTCCGGATCAGCCGCAGCGGCGTGCAGACGGTCGAGGCCCACACGCCGGAGAATTGCCATCTGCCGATGATCGAAGACTACGTCGAGGCCCTGCGCCAGGGACGCATGCCGGTGTGCACGCTGGAGAGCGGCGTGCGCACGGAGGTCATCACCGACGCCGTTTTCCGGTCCATTGCGAGCGGCAGCGCGGAATCCGTTGCCTGGCCGGTTGCGTAGGGGGAGAGGGTTCCGGGAGGTCATCATGCCGAAGGTCCTGCTCATCGGGGGTACGGGGATCATCAGCACCGACGTGACGCGTCTTGCCGCCCGGCGGCCAGGCATCGGGCTGGCCATCCTCAACCGGGGGAACCTCCCCGGGTTCGTGCCGGACGGGGTGGAGGTGATTCAGGCGGATATCGGCGACGTCCCGGGGGTGCGCGAGAAGGTCCGGGGGAGAGAGTTCGACGTGGTGGCCGACTTCCTGTCCTATACCGTGGACTCCCTGGAACGGAAACTCGACCTCTTCCGCGGCCATTGCGGGCAGTACGTCTTCGTCTCCTCCTGCGCCGCCTACCGGCCACCCCTGAGCTTCCGCATCCAGACGGAAGCCAACAGCCCCACCGGAAACCCCCTCTGGCGGTACGGGTGGGACAAGGCGCTCTGCGAACGTCGTCTGGCCGAGGAGTACGCCCACAGCGGCATGCGCTACACCATTGTGCGACCCGCGTACACCTACAACGACATCCGCATCCTGCACCCCTACACGATCAACCACTGGCGCAGCTGGACCCTGGCGCAACGCCTGCTGGACGGGAAGCCGTACGTTCTGGCGGATGACGGACAGCAGTTGTGCACCGCCACGCACGCGGCTGATTTCGCCAAGGCGTTCGTGGGGCTGTGGGGGAACCCCGCCGCGCTCAACGAAGCCTTCCACATCACCTCCAGCGACTATGTTACCTGGCGGCGCATTGCCGAACTCACCGCCGAGATGCTCGGGGTGACGCCCAGGTTCTGTTTCGTCCCCGCGGAGACCCTGTTCCGGGAACTGGGGCAGGCAGCAGGGGAGAAGATCATGGCGACGGCTCACCATGCGGTATACGACAGTGCCAAGGTCAGGCAGGCCGTGCCCGAGTTCGTCTGCACGATCCCGTTCGCGGCAGGCCTGCGACGCACGCTCCGGTTCTACCTGGACCACCCCGAGTACCAGCGGGTGGACGAGACGTGGAACCGTGACTTCGACCGAATCGTGGAGAGGTACGGGTCATGAGGAAGCCCTTCGACGAGGTCCGCGGCACGCTGGAGCGCCAGTACCTCGACGTCTGCTTCGAACCGGCGTCCGGCATGACGAAGGAGGCCCTGGTGGCCGAGTTCGAACGGCACCGCATCGAGGCGCCCGAGGAAGCGCGCCTCCTGACCAAGGCCTGGCTGTTTCACCTCCTCTGCACCCGGGCCCGCATTGCCTGCGAACCCGGTGATCCCTTCGTCGGCAAGGTGGAGCATCACGGTCTTCTGCCGGCGCTCCGGCGTGAGTGGTGGAAGACGGAGGGGGAACGCGAGTTCGCCGGCGATGCGGCCGGGGTCCCCGGCCTGTGGAGCGCGCAGTTGGACTGCGCCAGCCACATCTGCCCGGATTGGAGGCACATCCTGGCGCGTGGCGCTTCCGGGTTGCGGGAGGATGCGGCGGCCCGCCCCGGCATCTTCTTCGAGGCCGTGGCCATGGTGTTCGACGGGGTGGTCCGGTTGCTCCGGCGCTTCCACGCGCTCCAGCCCAGCCCCGTGCTGGCCGCCCTGGCCGAGCGGCCGCCGGAGACGCTCCACGAGGCCCTGCAGCTTGCCTATCTCTACCACGAGCTGATGGAACTGGATGGCATGGAAGTGCGTTCCATGGGCCGTTTCGACCTCCTCTACAACGGCTTCTACCTCGCCGATCGGGAGGCGGGACGCCTGACCGGGGAGCAGGCGAAGGAACTCCTCAAATACTTCTGGATCAAGTTCTTCGCCAAAACACAGGGGAAGCGTTTCGGGAAGCCCTTCCTGTTCGGACCGGATGCCAACGAGCTGTCGCGGCTGGCCTTCGAGGCCTACCACGAAATGCGCATCGTCGACCCCAAGTTCCACGTCCGGGTGGCGACACGGACCCCGGGGGAGTTCCTCGAACAAATCGTCCGCTGCATCCAGGACGGCTGCACCAGCATCGTCCTCGTCAACGACGACAGGCAGGTCGAGATGCTGCAGCGCCACGGCAGGAGCCGCGGGGACGCCGAGGACTACATCCTCATCGGCTGCTACGAACCGGCGGTGCAGGGCAGCGAACTGAACTGCTCCGGTGCGGCCACGCTGAACCTGGCCAAGGCTGTCGAAGAGACCCTACGTGCCGGCGAGTATGCCTCGTTCGAGGCCCTGAAGGACGCCTATGTGGCCACCCTGGACTCCGCCTTTGCGGCCCTGGCGGAGAGGGTCAGGCGATGGGAACGGCTGTGGCCCGCCATCAGCCCCACGCCGCTGCTCTCGGGCACGATGGCGTCGTGCCTGGAGCGGGGTCTGGATATCTCGGAGGCGGGCGCGACCTACAACACGAGCGGATGCTGCTGCATTGGCCTGGCCGATGCCGTGGACTCGCTGGCGGCGGTCGAGCGGCTGGTGTACACGGACAAGCGCTGCAGCCTTGCCGAACTGCGGGCCGCCCTGGCGCGGAACTGGGAGGGTCATGAGGAACTCCGCCTGCTGGCACGACACCGAGTCCCCAAGTGGGGCAACAACGACGATCGGGTCGACCCCCTGGCCGTCGCCATCTGCGCCTTCCTGGGCCGGCGCATCAACCGCGAACCCAATGCCCGCGGCGGCGTCTTCCAGGCCGCCCTGTACGGGATTCTACCGACCGTGCAGCAGTTCGGCAAGCTGACCGGGGCGCTGCCCAACGGACGCGGCGCCGGGGAACCCCTGACCATCAACACCGGCGCCTCGACCGGGATGGACGCCAAGGGCGTGACCGGCCTCATCAACTCCGTCACCAAGATCGACCTGAGCCTGTTCCCGGGCGGCACGGTCCTGGACCTCATGCTCCACCCGAGTGCCGTGGACGATGCCGAAGGGGTCGCCACCATCATCGCCCTGGTCCGGAGCCACTTCGCGCAGGGAGGCATGGGCATCCAGTTCAACATCTTCGACGCGCGGACCCTGCGCGACGCCAAACGCCATCCCGAGAAGTATGCCAGCCTGCAGGTACGCGTCTGCGGCTGGAACGTCCGCTTCGCCAACCTCAGCCCGCAGGAGCAGGACATGTTCATCGCCAAGGCCGAGGGAGGGCAGCCATGACGGCGTTCCCGTGCCACGGAGCAGGCGCGCGATGAGCAACCCGGCAGAACGACCCACGCTACCGCATGGGCCCGGCAACGCCGGGGCCGGCATCGACACCCGGAGCGGTGGGATGCAGAACTCCGGCACGACCCGCGGCTGCGTTGCCGACATCAAGCGCTTCGCGGTCCACGATGGTCCCGGGATCCGTACGACTCTGTTCCTGAAGGGGTGTTCCCTGGCCTGTTCGTGGTGTCACAACCCGGAGACCATCTCGCCATCCCCGGAGATTGGGTTCCTGCGGGGCAGATGCACCGGCTGCGGCCGCTGCGTGACGGCCTGTCCCGAGGGTGCTCATGTCGTCCGGGATGGCGCCCATGTCTTCGAACGGGCGGCCTGCGTCGCGTGCGGTCGTTGCGTGGCGGCCTGTTTCTACGGGGCGCTGGAGTACTACGGACGGGAGATGAGCGTATCGGAGGCCGCCGCAGCCGTCCTGGAGGACAGGACGTTCTACGCCATGTCCGGGGGCGGCTGTACGCTGTCCGGCGGCGAGCCCCTGCTGCAGGCGGACTTCTGTGCCGCGCTGTGCGCGCGCCTGGGGCAAACCGGCATCCACCGCGCCGTGGACACCGCCGGCGCCGTGCCTTGGGCAGCGTTCGAGGCCGTGCTCCCCCATACCGACCTCTTCCTCTACGACGTCAAACACCTGGACGACCAGGCGCACCGCGCCCACACCGGCGCCTCCAATGCGCTGATCATCGAGAACCTCCAGAGACTTTCGCGGCAGGGAGTCCCCATCGAGGTGCGGATTCCGCTGGTCCCCGGGTTCAACGACTCGAACGATGCTCTGCAGGCCTTCGGATCCTGCCTGGCGGGATTGCCCAACCTGACACGGGTCCGGTTGCTGCCCTTCCACGCGCTGGCACGCTCGAAGTACGCCGCCATCGGGAGGAGCGATACCATGCCCGCCACCCAGCCCCCCGATGCGGCCGCATGGGCCGCTGCCGCGGACGTCCTGCGGCGCTGCGGCCTGGATGTCCGCGGCCCCGCCCCGCGCCCAGGCGGGTCAGTAGTCTAGTCTCATTCTACGGATCGTCTCACGATGGTCTGGAGCGCCCCAGGGCTGTTTCAAGATCCGGCGAATCGCTTCCCGCCGCCACTGCCCTTGCGGCAGTGGAGCGCCGATTCGGGGTGAGGAAGCGCG
>JAFGRS010000300.1 GCA_016935045.1 Lentisphaeria bacterium
TTCGCCTTCGACTGGGCCCACAACAACACCCTCCAGGTCATCCCGCCCAACGAGGCGGACGAGAAGGAACGGGCGGCGGGGCGGTACTCGCGTTTCCGGCCGGGGAACATCGTCTTCTCCTACCGCAGCAACGACGTCATCGGGGTGATCGAACGGCCCAGCGGGGCCATCGTGTGGGCCTGGGGCCCCGGGGTCCTCGACGGGCAGCACAAACCCCACATGCTCCCCAACGGACGCATCCTGATCTACGACAACGGGACCCTGCGGAAGTACTCCCGCGTCATCGAGGTCGATCCCCTCACCGGGGCGATCGAGTGGGAGTACACGGCGACACCGAGGGAGTCGTTCTTCAGCCCCTACATCTCGGGGGCGCAGAGGCTGCCAAACGGCAACACCCTGATCTGCGAGGGCGGCAAGAGCCGGCTCTTCGAAGTCACCCAGGGCGGCGAGGTGGTCTGGGACTTCGTGAACCCGTTCCGGGAACGGGACAGCCGTGGCGCGGTCTACCGCTGCCTGCGCTACCCGCCTGAAGCCGTTCGGGGACTGCTGCAGGCCATCGGGAAGGTGCCGTAGGCAGATCCCGGTGCCACTCCGCCCGGGCGCGTCGGGACCGGGCGATGAAGGGCCGGGCTGCGCTCCGTCCGCGATCCGGGTCTGCCGGCCGGCGGCGGTCGCGCAGGACCGCCCTCCAGACGGCACGGCCCTTGCGGTCCGGCCGGAACGTGGGGAGGCGGGTCCGGCGCCCCCGCCCTACCCGGAGGGTGCGCGTCGGGGTGCGTTCTGGAGGACGTCTGAGGCCCTGTCATGGAGACGAACGCCATTCGACGTTTTCTCGAGGTCCATCTCGGGGTGCGGGGAATCGCTGTTCGATGGCACGGTGACGGTCTGGTGCGACGATCCGGCCTCGGTGGTCACGGAACGGCCCGCGGCGCGGCCGATGGAGGGGCTGGCCGGCGGCACGGTCACGATTGCCGATGCCCGGTTGCGGCAGTTCGGCGACTACTGCACCGCACCGTTCGTGCCGGTGCGGCCTCTCGTCGGTGACCCGTTCGGGCTCGGTGTCGGCAAAGGAGGTGTGCCGCCGGGAGGCCCGGTCCTACACCTATCGGGACAGGTACTGCATCGACAAGGAGATCGTGGCTGGGAAGATCGCCGCCGGCGCAGGCATCCGCGAGGGGCTGTCACAGTCGTTCGAGGACCCAGAGGAAGAGGGACACGGAGGCGGTGAGGGTCACGACGGCGGCCACGTAGGTGACGACGAGGAGGCGGGACATGGCTGCTTCGCCGCGGCTGTGGACCTGACACATGACGATCAGGTTGGTGGCGGAGGGGACCGCCGATTCCAGCAGCAGGACCAGGAGGAACATGGGGTCTTCGGGCAGCAGTCCGAAGCGGAGGAGGGTCAGGGTATAGAGGCAGCCGATGACGGGCATGAGGATGAGGCGTCCCCAGATGACGCCCGCGTAGACCCGGGTGGGGATGCCGACGTTGGCCGGCACGCGTTCGGCCAGGTTGGCGCCGAGCACCAGGAGCGAACAGGGGATGACGCCGTCGCCGATCAGCGCGGCGGTGTCGAGCAGGATCCGCAGGGGGGCATCCGGGCTCACCAGGAGGCGGTTGAGGAAGGGGACCACGCCGATGACAATCCCTGCCAGGGCGCTCAGGATGGGGGGCGAGAGCACGTGGCCGGGGCGCAGTTCGCGCAGGGGCCGATGGGCGAGATAGGGGAAGCCGATGCCCCAGAGGCAGGGCGACATGCAGACGAGGTAGAGCGACACATACGCCATGCCCCGGTCGGCGGCGGTGGGATCGGCGGCGAAGACGGGGGCGGTGGCGGCGATGGCGCCGACCAGGGGGTAGGGCACATAGCCCGAGTTCCCGAAGGCCGTCGAGGCGGTGACCAGTCGCCGCAGGGGTTCGGGTGGGCGGACGAGGAAGAGCACGAGCCAGCCGACGCCAAAGCCGAGCGCCACGTAGACCAGGGCGGACAGGGGCATGGCCAGCCAGCGCAGCAGGTTCCCCGAACTGGCCCCGACGCTGAGACGGCTGACCAGCAGGCAGGGCAGCATCAGCGCCAGGATGAGGTGGCTCATGGTCCGCCGGAAGGCAGCATCGAGGATGCCTCGGCGTGCCAGCCAGGTTCCTGCCAGGCAGACCAGTACGATCTTCAGGACCGAGAAGAAGCTCACGGAGAAGATGGTCAACATGGGGGCGCGTCCTTTCTCCGCGGTTTCACACGTTGACCGCTTCGACGTTGCCGCCGCCGTCCGCGCCCGGTTGCAGGAGGGGGTTCACGACGCGGGCAAGGAACTCGTCCACCTGCTGGGGGGCCCTGCCGACGAAGCGGAGGGGGTCCATCAGGGCATCCAGCCGGTCGTGCACGGCGGCGAAGAGCGGGTCGTTGCGGATGCGGTCGAGGAGGTCGTTTTCGTTCCCCTGTTCCTTGACCCGGCGGGCGGCCTCCATGGCATGCTTGCGGATGGCTTCGTGGAGGTCCTGGCGGTCGCCGCCGGCGCGGACGCAGGCCATGAGGATGGCCTCGGTGGCCATGAACGGGAGTTCCGCGCGCACATGACGTTCGATGACCCGGGGCCAGACGACGAGTCCGCCCGCGACATCGGCGACGGTACTGAGGATGACGTCGGTGGCGAGGAAGGCCTCGGGGATGCTCAGGCGGCGGTTGGCCGAGTCGTCGAGGGTTCGTTCGAGCCACTGGGCGGCGTGGGTCTGGGCGGCATTGTCGGCCAGGTTCATGACGAAGCGCGCCAGCGAGCAGACGCGTTCGCTGCGCATGGGGTTGCGTTTGTAGGCCATGGCGCTGGATCCGACCTGCCGGTTGCCGAAGGGTTCCTCGATCTCGCGGAGGTGTGCCAGCAGCCGGATGTCGGTGCACATTTTGGCGGCGGACTGGGCGATTCCCGAGAGCAGACTGAGGACCTGGTAGTCGATTTTGCGGCTGTAGGTCTGGCCGCACACGGGCACGCGGCGGGAGAAACCGGCCAGCTCGGCGACGCGCGCATCCAGGGCTTCGACCTTATCGTGGTCTCCGTCGAAGAGTTCGAGGAAGCTCGCCTGGGTCCCGGTTGTCCCCTTGGCCCCCCGGAACGGCATCTCCCGTCCCATCCGATCGAGGGCCTGGCAGTCCATCACGAAGTCGTTCAGCCAGAGGCAGGCGCGTTTGCCCACGGTGGTGAGCTGCGCGGGTTGGAAGTGGGTGAAACCGAGGGTGGGCAGGTCCCGGTGCCGGGCCGCGAAATCGCGCAGCCGGCGCATGACTTCGAGGAGTTTCCCCTGCAGGATCGCCAATCCGTCCCGCATCTGGATGAGGTCGGTGTTGTCGCCGACGAA
>JAFGRS010000301.1 GCA_016935045.1 Lentisphaeria bacterium
AATCAGGTTGCCGGCCTGACCCGCTTGACATCGGGAGGCGTCACAGCCAAGAGTTATCTGCGCTTCCCGCCGCCCGAACGAGACGGCCTCGATGCAAATGCCCTCCGGCGGATCGTTCAGTTCGAATTCGGTTGCCCCGAAGCGCGAGCTGTGCCCGAGCCGAACCGGGATACGCACCCTTCCTCCCGGTGTTATCCTGAGTTCACCAGAGCTTGCCACCTGTGCGCTCGCCTGCCCGGGCGGCCCCGTCACGCTGACCCACACTCCGTCAGCGGGGACGAGATGCCGATAGATGAACGCCTGCATGAGATCGTCCGCCGGGACGGCTGTCCGCGTCACTTCATGCTCGCCAGCGATCCCGCAGCCGCGAATGGAGAGCCTGTCTGGACGTTCTGAGGGTGTTGCCGGCGCAGTGAGTGTGCAGCGGATGACGTGCTCCCCGGCCGGGATACGCCCTCCTGCCAGAGTGAAGCCCTGCGGCGAGTCGATCAGAGACAAGTCGATCGGACCGGCGAAGCCGTCCTGCCGGAGCGCGTGCACCGTGAACGGCACCGTGGTGCCTGCTCGGACATTGATGTTGGAGGGCACGACCCGTAGCTCGAAGCCCGGTCTTTGCCTGTCGAGATGGAGTCGGTACGCGAAGTCGTGGCCGCCCCGTTGCTGCGTGTCGCTGAGCGAGACGTTGACCAGACCGTCTTCCGGGACCGTGACGGTCAGGCGTGAGTCGGCGTGGTGCGTCGTCAGTCCGGCAGCCCTGTCTTCGAAGTCATCGTTGACCCCCAGCTCTGCCCCGTCGGCCGCGGTCAGGCGGAGTAGGGAATCCAGCGGCGACCCCAGGCGTCGCGCCCTGACCTCGGCAACGATGCGCAGGCCCGGTTCGGCCCGGAAGCAGAACACGTCCATGGCTCCAGGCTTCTCGATCCGCCCATTCACGACCGCAGGGAACGGCACGGGCTGCGCAGTTTCCGGGGTGCTGTCGCTTTCCTGCTCCAGACACTCGGGAAGGACTCCCACCGCAAACGGGACGGAGTTCGTCGAACCCCTGGCCGTTTTCAGGGAGACGAGATGAACCCCCGATGCCAGCGGCGCCAGCTCCAGACTCGTCACGGGCAGGTTCCACCCCCGCACCTCGAGTTCGGCCGGCGTTCCCGCCTGCGCCCCCAGCGGGAATACCCCCGTGATGAACGGCAGTTCCCCCACGGTAACTCGGTAGACGAAGTCCTCGCGTCCGCGATAAAGGGCGTCCCTGATTTCCAGCACGTACTCCCCATCTGCCGGGACCTCGAAGTGAAGGACAGGGTCTGGGTGAAAGAGGAAGTCATCGCTGTAGGCCACCTCCCGTCCGTCGGCGTCTGACAACGCCACCGTGGCCTGAAACCAGCCCGGCACGGCATCGGACAGGTAGGGGATCAGGCGGCGGGCGCTGACGCCGACGATTAGCTGCTGCCCTCTCCGAGCCCGAAACCGGTAGCGGTCGACGTCACCGGGCAGGATCTGGCCGTTGAGAAGCACGGGCAGTGAGATATCGGTCTCTTGCTCGGGTTCATCGCCTATGGGGCTGGTCCCGGGGGGCGGCCTCGCATCGGCCTGCCGCTTCCGCCCGGGGCCGCCGCGGTGCTGACTGGCCTCGACCGCTATGCTCCGTCCCGAGCGCTCCGTCGCCTCGGGCAGCTGCCCAACCTGGAACACCAGCGGATTCGAGAGGCCGGCCCCGGTCAGCAGTCGCAGTTCCCGCTGCCCGGGTTCGGCGTCGGGCGCCACCGTAACCCTCAGTGTCACGGTCTCGACCAGGGCGGGGGCCGAGTAGCGGCGTATGGCGAACGTCGCGAGTCGTTGTTTGCTCTTCGTGAGCTCCTCCTCGGCTTCAGGCGGCCACTCCTCACTCGGAGCCGGCTTCGACCTTCGGCGCCCGGGTCGGCCTTCTCCCTCGGACAACGCCGCCTCCCTCTGCTTCGTGAGCTCCCCCATCCGATTCTGCATTTCCTTGAACTGGCCCTGGCTCAGCGGCCTGATGTAGTCGACGACCTCGGTCAGCATCCCTTCCCCCGTGACAAGCGCTGACGTGACCCCGTCAAGGTGCTTCCCACCGACGGTGACCTCGAATGTGGCGCCCTGCTGTCCGCCTGCGGGGTACACGTAGCCGATATGCGGGGAATCCTGCTGTGCCATTGCGGCAATCGCGGAGCCGAGCATAATGCCCATCAGAAGCGACAGGGCGTTCCGTTGGTCTGTCTTCACGTGGCTCCCTCCTCTAGAGGATCTCGGTCAGCGTTCCGCCCATGGGGACGCCCTCGTCGGCTCCCGGTGTGAGATGCACGGGCTTGCCCGAGGGATGGGGGATGGCGGCCCGGGGATCGATCCCCATGAGCTGGTACATGCTGGCGATGAGGTCGCACGGGTACACTGGACGGTCCTTCACGGCCTCGCCGCGTACGTCGGAACTGCCGACGACCCGCCCGCCCTTGAAGCCGCCTCCTGCGACCACGGCCGAGAAGACTGCACCGTAGTGGCCGCGCCCCCCGTTGTACGGCGGTTCCCACTGGATTCGCGGCGTCCTTCCGAACTCACCCGACCACCACACAATCGTGCTGTCCAGCAGGCCCCGATCGGCCAGATCCTGCAGCAGCGTCGCCATGGCCTTGTCCATCTCGGGCAGCATCTGGCGCATGGACGTGAAGTGGTTCTTGTGGGTGTCCCAGCCCTCGTAGTTGATGGTTATGGAGGGCACGCCCTTCTCCACGAGCCGGCGGGCCGCCAGGCAGGCCTGGCCGAACGCATTCATGCCGTAACGCTCTCGCAGTTCATCCGACTCCTGCGAGAGGTCGAACACGGCCGCCCCGTCGCCGAGGATCAACTCGTAGGCCTCGTCTTCGCAACGTCGCAGCTCCTTCAGTTCGGGGCTGTCCGGCATCGCGCGCCCCAATGTGTCCAGCCCACGGAGCAGAGACCGCCTCTCGCGCTGTCGCCGCTCCGAGACGCCTTCTGCGACCACCCCTTCCACCGCGAACGGCGTCTTCGACGGATCGCC
>JAFGRS010000302.1 GCA_016935045.1 Lentisphaeria bacterium
GAGGGCGACGCTCCGCGGAGCCGCTTCCCCTGGAGGGCGACGCTCCGCGGAGCCGTTTCCCCTGGAGGGCGACGCTCCGCGGAGCCGCTTCTCGATCCCTTCCCGGGTTTGACGGAGGGCTTGCGCGCAGCCCCCGGAAGTCGCTTGACAAGAGCGGCGGAAACCAATACGGTTCCATTGTGGTTTCACCGCAGGAGGTGTCTCGCGATGCCTACCATCACCCTGAAGAACGTGCCCCCCACGTTGCACCGCAGGCTGAAAGAGCAGGCGGGCCGTCACTTCCGCAGTCTGAACAGCGAGATCCTGGCCCGCTTGACCGCGAGCCTGGACGGTGGAATGTCCGAGCCGGAGGTCCTCGCCAGGGCCAAGGCTTGGCGCACGCGGCTGGCAGAACGTGGAGTCTGGGTGACAGAGGGGGACATCCGGGAGGCCCGCGACGCGGGGCGGCCGTGATTGTTGCCGACACGAACCTGGTGGTGTACCTGCACCTTCCCGGTCCCCACAGCGACCTGGCGGAGCGGGTCCGCCAAGCGGATCCATGCTGGGTGGCCCCCGAATTGTGGCGGAGTGAGTTGCGTAACGTCCTCGTGACCTGCATGCGCAGGGGGGGGCTCAGCCTGGAGGAGGCGCTGGGGCTGGCCGTCAGGGCCGAGGAATGCGTCGCGACGGCACCGATCGGGACGAGTTCCCGTCGGGTCCTCGAACTGGCCGCGTGTTCCGGCTGTACGGCCTACGACTGTGAGTTCGTTGCCATGGCTGAGGCCCTGGGTGTCCCCCTGGTGACCTGTGATCAGGGCATCCTCCGGAGCTTCCCGGAGACGGCTCTGAAGATGGAGCATTTTCTCGGCCGGAGCACAGGCTCGAACCATGACAGCGCGTTTGCATGAGCATTCGATCGGCCATGGGGGCGTCTCCGTCCTGCCCGCTCACAGCGTCCGTGCCCGAGGCCCAGCCGGCCTGTCGGCGGCCGCGGGTCGGCGTCTGACGGCGGATATCCAAGCTGCGTGAGGCGATCATGCCGGATTCTTCCTTTCTTCTTCCTTCGGACCTGAAAGCCAATTATGAAGCCTACCGGGACGACCTCCGCGCCGCCGCCCTGCGGGTCCTGGACAGCGGCTGGTACATCGGCGGGGCGGAGGTCGAGGCCTTCGAGAACGCCTTTGCGGGATTCGCGGAGCGCCCCCACTGCGTCGGCTGCGCCAGCGGCACCGATGCGCTCATTCTTGCCCTGAAGGCGTGCGAGATCGGCCCGGGCGACGTGGTGGTGACGGTTGCCCACACGGCCGTCGCAACGGTGGCGGCCATCGAGCTGACCGGGGCCCTGCCCGCGCTGGTCGACATCGATCCCCGCCGCTTCACCATGGACCCCGGGCGCCTGGAGGTGGCCTGCGAAGCCCTCAGCCGCGGCGGCGCCGGCAGGCTTCGTGCCGTGATCCCGGTGCACCTCTACGGACAGCCCGCCGACATGCCCGCGATTCTGGAGGTGGCATCGCGATACGGCCTGCTGGTCATCGAGGACTGCGCCCAGGCCCATGGCGCGCGTCTTGCGGGGCGGCGGGTCGGCACCTGGGGGCAGGTGGGGACCTACAGCTTCTACCCGACCAAGAACCTGGGTGCGCTGGGTGACGGGGGGGCCCTGGTGACCGGGGACCCGGTGCTTGCCGAACGTGCCCGGCTGTTGCGGGAGTACGGTTGGAAGGAGCGTTACGTGAGCCACATCCGGGGCATGAACTCCCGCCTGGACCCGCTGCAGGCAGCCCTGCTGGGGGTGAAACTCGTACACCTCGACGAGGAGAATGCCTACCGGCGGACCATCGCCGCGCGGTACGACGAGGCCTTCGCGGACTCCGCGCTGCTGCTCCCGGAGTCCTTCCCGGATGCGGAGAACGTCTACCACCAGTATGTGGTCATGCATCCCCTGCGGGAAGCCCTGCGGACAGCCCTGCGGAGGCGCGAGATCGGCACCCTCATCCACTATCCCGTGCCGGTCCACAGGCAACCCGCCTACGAGGACCGCGTGCCCCTGCCGGCCGGGCCGCTGTCCGTCACCGAAACCGTCTGCGAACGCATCCTCAGCCTACCCATCCACGGTCAGCTCACGGCGGAACAGCGCGAGCGCGTCGTGACCGGCGTTCGGGAATGGCTGGCGCAGGCAGGCTGAGATGACCGAACCTCCCCAGCTCACCATCGTCGTACCGGTCTACAACGAGGCCGAGGCCCTGCCGGGCTTCCTCGGGGAAATGCTCCCCTTCGTCGCCCGGAACCACTTCCACCTGGTCCTGGTGAACGACGGGTCCCGGGACGGTACGGGGGCGATTCTGGACGGCGTGGCGGGGGAGACCGTGCGGGTCCTCCATCACAAGCGCAATCGCGGCTATGGCGGGGCCCTGAAGAGCGGCATCCTGGTGTCGGATACGCCCTACACCATCACCGTGGACGGTGACGGGCAGCACCGCCCCGAGGACATTCTCGCGCTGCACCGGACGATCGCCGCCCGGCGCGCCGACATGGTGATCGGGTCGCGACGCGGGCAGAAGGACGCCTCCCTCGGACGTGCCGTTGCCAAGACCCTGATCCGCAGCCTGGCCAAGACCCTGATGACCGTGCCCGTCCACGACCTCAACAGCGGCATGAAGATCTTCGACACGCGCCTCGCGCAGGAGGCCCTGACGCTCTGCCCCGACACGATGGCCTTCAGCGACACCATCGCCCTGGTGTTCCTCAACCGTCGCAACCTGGTGCTCGAGGAGTCCATCCAGGTGCGGCCGCGGGAGCACGGTCGCAGCACCATCGGCATCCGCGACGGCCTGGCGACGGTGCGCGCCATCCTCAACATGGTCATGCTCTTCCATCCCCTCAACCTGTTTCTCCCCGCGGCGGGTCTGCTGATGCTGCTGGGACTGGGGTGGACAGCGCGCTGTTACCTGATCAACCGGGTGGTGTCCACCGGTGCGGCCGTGCTGCTGATCTCAGCCCTGTTGACCCTCCTCCTGGGGCTGATCGCCGAACAGCTCGCGGACATCCGGCGCGCCCTGGCCACCCGGACCCGGGACCCCTGACCCCATAGGCGCTGAGTTTTTCCATGCCATCGATTGCGGCCGGGACGCAGCCCGGCCCTCCAGGCGCCCGGTCCCCCGGGTCCCGGGCGGAATGGGATGCGGATTCCGGCCGGGCCGGCGAACGGAGCCTCCATGCCCCAGGATCCCATGCCCTCCCCCGATGCTCCCGAGCCCGTCCGGGAACGTTTCTTCCGGGCCGCGGCGGTGGCCTATCTCGCCCTTCTGCCCTTCGATGTGGCGCTGCTGGGCCCCCTGCGGGCGCACGATCTGCTGGCCCCGATCTTCCTGGCGGCGGTATGCCGGCGCGGGGACTTCCGTCGCTATCTGCGTCTTCCGGATGGGTTGCTGGTGGGTTTCCTGGCGCTGGCGGCCATTGCCACGGTCTGCCATCTGGACGGTTGGAACGATGTCTACGAGTTGATGGTTATGGGCTATACGGCCCTGCTCTATGTCTTCTTCAGCCGCACGCTTCTGGCGCCGTCGCTGCTGGGCGGGTACGGGTTGGCCGTGGGGGCTCTGTGCTGGGCAACGGCCCTGCTGCAGGTGGCGACGGGGGGGTTCCGGAGCCATGCGGCCTACGAAGGGACGGTCCTGGGGTTTCTGGCGCTGCGTTTCCAACTGTTCTTTCCGAACCCCAATCAGTGTGCTTCCTTCCTGGCGCTTCCGGTGGTCTGCGCCCTGCTGGCGCTGCCTTCGGACCGGGGGCGGACCGAGGGGTGGACCCCGGGTTCGGCGCGGGCGCGCCTGGCGGCTGCGGCCGGGCTGTTGGCGCCTCTCCTGCTGACCGCCAGCCGCCATGTTCTGCTCGCCGCCGCTCCCGTTCTCGGCTGCGCGTCGCTGCGCCTGCCCGGTCGCCCCCGCCTGCTCCGGGCCGGCGCCTGGGGGCTGCTGGCGGCGGGGTCCCTGCTGCTGCTGCTGACGGTGCTCTTTCCGTTCTTCCCGCTGCAGTCCCGTTTCCCCTTCTTCAACCGCCGCACCGCCGGGATGTACACCATCCACCACATGGCCTACCTGCGCCTGACCTGCCTCGACCCCGCGGCCTTCCTCCTGGGGGTCGGGCGCAGCAATGCACGCACCCTCTACTCGACCCTGGTCGACTCGGCTGCCGCGCGGCGGATCCTCGCCGAATACCGCATGGACGGGCAGGTGGAAGGGTTCACGGGCTACATGGACGCACACAACGAATACCTCAACACGGCCACGACCTTCGGCGTCCCCGCCACCATCCTGCTCTACGGCTTCCTGCTTGCCTGGGCCCGCCAACGACGACGACGCTGCCCGGGCCGCGTGGGTACCATGGCCTGTTTCTTCCTCGCCGCGGTGATGGTGGCCTGTCTGTGGGACGATCTGCTCAGCAAACGCTGGATCTGGGTCATTCTCGGCGTGCTGACCGCCGCGGGAGAAGGGGACGTTGCAGCGTCCCGGCCGCAGACGTCCTGACACGTCCGCGCAGAACACCGGCGGGACCGGACCCTGAGGGTGAACCCAAGTAGGCGCCACGAGCCGAGTGGCGCAATCCGGACGAGAGTCGCGCTCGGCTCGCGCGACCTACTCGCGCGCCAATCGAAGTAGGC
>JAFGRS010000303.1 GCA_016935045.1 Lentisphaeria bacterium
GCACCACGCCGCCGACTTCCACGTCGGCTCGGCCAAACCAGCGCCAGTCCTGCCTGTGCTCCTCAGCAAGCGCCGACCCCGGCGCCCAAGATCCGGCTGTTCCGGGAAGCTCCCAGCGCGCGCCCTGGCGCGCTTGGTAGCCGTTTCGCGATCGCCCGCGACAAGCGGGTGGACGCGAAACGGGTACCTCGGCTCGCGGGGCCTGCCTGGGATCATGATCGTATTCCGAAGACGCGGCTGTTCTGAGCGGACGTGTAGGGACGTCTGATGCCGCTCGGATGCCGGCCGGGGAGCACCGGCTGGAACGGCCGCGTCCCGCGGCCAGTGCCCGCGAGGCCGCGGGCGGTCCAGATGGATAGGGGACGAACGGCTGGAACGGCCGCGTCCCGCGGTCACTGCCCGCGAGGCCGCGGGCGGTCCAGATAGGCAGAGGACGATCCGTTCTCCGGGGCCGCATTCGCGTCTCCCTCTCGATTCCGGGAGTCCCGGAGGCGTGCCCTGGCCTTGGCGGCGGCGGGGTCTCCGGCCACGATGGACCCAGGTCGGGGGGCGTCTGCATCGGTCGCGGCCGGGGGCAGGGGCGCAGGGGGGGGGTGGCCGTTTCCTGTCGGGGTTTCCGGGCGGCCGGGAAAGGCGTCCGGACGCAGGTTTCCGGCCCGGGTCCTCATGCCGGGGGGCATGACGCTGCCATCCCTGACCCCGGTGACCTCGGGGGCCCGTCCGGGGGCGGTGTGCGGCGGCAGACCGCCCGGGCTCAGCTTCTTGGCCAGGCGTTTGTGCAGGTCCTTTTCGAAGGCGCTGCGGCGCTCCGTCCGGCGGCTGACATCCGCTTCGGGCAGGGAAGCGTCGGCCTCCCGGTCCGGGTACCCGAGGCGGACATCCGGCATGGCCGCGATGGGGTGGAACACCTGGGGTTCGCGCATCACTTCGAGGCGGCGCCGCAGGGCCTGTTCGAGACGGTTGCGCAGGGCGTCGTCGCCATCGGCCAGGGCGCTGCGGTCGGGGTGTTCGAGATCCTGGCCGTCCCCCAGCAGTCCTTCGAGGATCCGGATTGCCGCCGCCTTGCTTGGGATGGCTGCCTCTCCGCGTTCCACGTTCCAGGTCGTGCGTTGCCGCAGGGGTTTGCCGACGCAGCAGGGGCATCCCTCTTCGCAGGGGCAGGAGCGCACGTGTTCGAGGACCGCGGGGAGGATCCGGTGCATGGCGGTGTAGGCCTTCTCGGTGAACCCGAGGCCATGGGGGTAGCGTTCGTAGACGAAGATCGCCTGCCAGGGGGAATTGACACTGCCCACGGTGTGGGAGAAATCCAGCGTGTCGCAGGTCATGAACAGGGGCAGCAGCATACGGGTCGCATAGCCCACGGCCCGGAGGCCGCTGTGGGCATCGAGGCCCGCCCGCCGGACCTCCTCCAGCACCTCGTCCGGCGGCACGATCCAGAAGGCCATGGTTTCCAGCACCAGCGTGGGCAGGTCGAGGCCGTGCGTGGAGATGGCGTCCAGGGAGTAGAAGTGGATCTTCTCGTAAGCCACCGTGCGGAAGTAGGCCGTGACTTCCCCCCAGCAGACCGTGCCCGTGCCGAAGGGTTTCTCCCGGAGTTTGTGGTCCACGTGGTGGACGTCGGTACCTCCCAGCGGCTGGGTGTAGTAGTCCACCTCTTCGCGCTTCACGGTAGCGATATTCCGCGCCAGGTCCAGGGTTAGGACCCGGTACGTGTCTCCGCGGTGCATGTAGATCGCCTCCGGGTGCAGGATCGGTTCGGCGTCGTAGCGGTTCACCTCGCCCAGGGCCGCGCCGGTGTCCGCGTCCTGGATGACCACGTTCGCATCGGCATAGTCCCGCAGGGACACTTCGTGCTGGGGGACCTCCGCCGAGGCATGGTACCAGGTGCCGTCGAGGCAGCGGACCTTGCGGTTCTCTTCGAGCACCCTCAGTGCCGTCTCGGCATGGGTGCCGAAATGGGGCACGTCGTCGGGCCGCAGGGGCAGTTCGTGGGCGGCGCAGCGCAGGTGTCCGGTGATGACAAAGGGGTTGAAGGGGTCGATGACTGCCTCCTCGATAGCGCGCCCGAAGATGTAATCGGGCCGGGACTGGACGTACTGGTTGACGCTGGTATCCAGGCCCACGAGGACGATGAGTGCGTCGGCCTCCTTGCGTCCGGCGCGGCCGGCCTGCTGGAAGAACGAGGCGAGAGTCCCGGGGTATCCCACGACGATGGCGGCTTCGAGTCCGCCCACGTCGATCCCCAGTTCGAGAGCCGGCGTTGTGCTTACCCCCAGAAGTTCGCCCCGGAACAGTCTCGCCTCGATCTCCCGGCGTTCCTCGGGCCGGTAGCCGCCCCGGTAGGGGGTGACCCTGGCGGCCTTGTCCGGTGCCGTCCGACGCAGTGCTTCGGTGACGTACCGGTGGATCATTTCCGCGGTCATCCTGGCCTTGGAGAAGGTGATGGTGGGCACGCCCCGGGCGACCAGCCGGGCCATGAGTTCGTGGGCTTCGACATTGGCGCTGCGCCGGGAGCGCCAGACGCGTTCGCGGATGCGGGGCGGGTTCCAGAAGACGGTCACCCGCCTGCCGCGCGGGCTGCCATCTTCGTCGACGAGGTGGAAGGTGCGTCCCGTGAGCCGGTCGGCCAGGTCCTTCGGGTTGGCGATGGTGGCCGAGCAGGCCGTCAGCCTCGGACGGCTGCCGTAATGGTCGCAGAGGCGGAAGAACCGTGTCAGCAGGTGAGCCATGTTCGAACCGAAGATGCCGCTGTAGACGTGGAGTTCGTCGAGAACAAGGTGATCCAGCTCGCCGAGGAAGCGGGCCCAGCGGCCGTGCTGCGGCAGAATGCCCGCGTGCAGCATGTCCGGATTGCTGAACACGATGCTGCCATGGTCCCGCAGACGACGCCGCAGCTCCGCCGGGCTGTCGCCGTCGCAGATCCCCGCCAGGTGGCGCCCGAGGCCGGCCTGTTCGAGCAGGACACCGAACTTCGCGAACTGGTCCTGGCACAGGGCCTTGGTGGGAAACAGCAACAGGGCCCTGCTGGAGGGGTCCCTGGCCAGCGTTTCGAGGATGGGGAGGGTGTAGCACAGGGTTTTGCCGGAGGCCGTTCCCGTGGCCACGAGGACATCTTCGCCGGCGCAGGCCGCTTCGACGGCGGCGCCCTGGTGTCGGTAGAGCCTCTGGATCCCGGCCCGGGCCAGGGTCTGGCGGAGGAAGGTCGAGGTGGGGATGGCGGCGTCGGCGAAGCGTGCGGGGCGGGCCGGTTCGTCCCGGGTGAAGACGATCTGGCCGGCGTATTCGGGATCGTTGCGGAGTTCCCGCAGGAAGGCGTCAACATCCATCGGGCAGCCGCGTCATGATGTCCGCCAGGGTGACGAGATCCAGCATATTGTGCCGCAGCACGTCGACGATCTGGCAGGCGTTCTCGGTACGGACGAAGGTGTGGTACACCTCCGGGATCCGGCTCCCGGGGATGTCGCCGTGGCGGGAGCGCCGGCATACCATGCGTTCCAGGGTCTGCAGTTTGCAGTCCGGGAGGCAGTTTCGCCAGCAGCGTCTGGACACGTGCAGGAGGTCCAGGTGCGCCTGTTCGCCCACGAAGGGGGCCCCCGTCGCCGCCGCTCGGGTTCGGATGTAGGGGACATCGAAACTCTTGCCGTTGAAGGTAACCAGGAGACGCCGACTGCGGCAGAGTTCCGCGAACGCCGCCACCACGGGTCGTTCCTCGGCATAGGTCCGCGCCAGCAGCTGGCGCACCACGAAACCACCCTCGTCCCACACCATGGCGCCGATGAGGAACAGCGGCGAGCTGCTCAGCCCCGTGGTCTCGATGTCCACAAAGAGGATGTCCTCCATGCCCAGGGGCGCTGCCGGCGCGACCTCGGCGAGGCAGCGGCCCAGGCCCGACCCGGCCTGGGCAAGCTTGCCAGCAAAGCGGTCAGCCACCGATTCGAGGGAGGCGATCTCGCACACCCGCCGCGACACCAGGTAGAAAGGTCCCCCCTCCGCGGCGGGAACGGACCTGCCCTCGACGGCCTCCTCCAGGCGTACGGCATGGTCCGGGAGGGGCATCGTGGGAGGCCGCCCCGCGGCGGCGGCACGAGGGGAATCCCTGCGGTAGACAAGGGGCGCCCCTGGCCCCGACTGGCCGCCCCCGGCCGGGAGGGATGAAGCCTGTCCATCCTTCCGGCGGGCAAACTGGCGGCGGAGTTCGTCGGCGGTGAAGACGCGCGGACGGGCGCCGGACTCGGATCCGTACCCCAGACGTGCGAGCAGGGACTTGACGTCACTCCGTGCGCGGCTGTTGTCGCTGTTGCCACTCATGGACCAGGGGCCGGCCGTGCCATCGCGGTCCGACCGGCATTCCGGGGCTGTGTCACGGTGCTTCGGGACGGGCAACCGGCAACGGCCCCCGTCCTTTCCCAGACTGTACTCGCCGGGGATGGCGGGCGCAATGCGCCCTGACCC
>JAFGRS010000033.1 GCA_016935045.1 Lentisphaeria bacterium
GACTCGCCCCGTTTCCCCCGATCTGCGTTCCACTGCCGCAGGGGCAGTGGAGGCGGGAGGGCCCTTTCCGGGCGATCTCCGGCAAGCGGGTTGCAGCGGAACGAAGCCTGCGGCCTCGAATCCCTCCCGGGCGATCGCTTCCGTCGCCGGGATGTCTGCAGTCCTTCGGCGTCCCCGGGGGGATCAGCGGAGCGCCGCGAGGATATCCGCGGTCAGGGCCTCGGGATCCATGCGGTATTTGCGTCGGATCCCGGCCTCCGTACCCCAGGGCACCACCTCCCTGGGCCAGCCGCGGCAGAGGAGGCGCAGGTGGTCGGTGCCGGCGAGTTCTTCCCTGACCAGGGCGCCGAAGCCCCCTTCCAGGCAATGGTTCTCGATGGTAACGAGGGGCATTCCGGCTTCCGCCTGGCGGTGCAGCAGTTCCCGGTCCAGGGGGATCACGAAGCGTGGGTTCACGACCGTGGCCTCGACGCCCTGTCCGGCCAACGCGGCCGCGATATCGAGGGCGGTCCGCGCGTCCCGCCCGACGCCCCACAGGGCGGCGTCCTTTCCCTCGCGAAGCACCTCCGCCCTGCCCCATTCCAGTTCGGCGCGGGGGAAGCGCCGCGGCAGGTCTTCCGCGTCCGCCTTCGGGTAGCGGATGAGGACGGGACCACGGTGGTCCAGGGCCTGCCGAAGCATCCGGCGCAGCTCGGCGCCGTCGGCGGGCTGCAGGACGGCCAGGTTGGGGACGGCGCGCCAGAAGCCGATGTCATGGATGCCGTGGTGGGTGGGCCCGTCGGGGACGATGCCGGCCCGGTCGAGACAGAAGACGACCGGCAGGCGCTGCAGGCAGACGTCGTGGAACACATAGTCCATGGCCCGGTGCATGAAGCTGGCATAGATGGCCACCACCGGCCGCAGTCCCCCCGCCGCCATGCCGGCGGCGAAGATGACGGCATGTTCTTCGGCGATGCCGACGTCGAAAAACTGTTTCCGGAGTTTTTCCCGGCAGAGCTTGAGGCCGGTGCCGTGGCACATGCCGGCGGTGACGGCCACGATGGTCGGGTCGTTGCGGGCGAGGTTGTAGAGGGCGTCACCGAGGGCGTCGGAGAAGGACTCTCCGGGGTCGGTCCGGTCGTTTCCAACGGCGATCCCGGAGGCGAGATCGAAGCTGCCGGTACCGTGGTAGACTTCCGGGGCCTGGGCGGCCCGGGCGTAGCCATGTCCCTTCTCGGTCAGCACGTGCACCACGACGGGTTCGCGCATTCGCCGAACCGCCTGGAAGGTCTCCGTGAGGCGGACCACGTCATGCCCATCCAGCGGGCCGATGTAGCGCAGGCCGAGTTCCTCGAAGAGAATCCCGGGCACCAGGACGCTCTTGGCGGCCTCCTCGATGCGGCGGACCAGGCGGCGCAGCCCGGGACCGAAGCGCGGGATGCGGCTGATGCCGTCGGAAACCGCCTTGCGGAAGTGGTTGTACCGTTCGTCGGGGATGACCCGGCTGAGATAGCGTGAGAGTGCCCCGACGTTCGGGGCGATGGACATGCGGTTGTCGTTGACCACGAGGACGAGGTCGTTGGTGATCTCGATCACGTTGTTGAGGCCTTCGAGGGAAGTGCCGCAGCCGAGGGCGCCGTCGCCGACGACGGCCACGATCCGTCCCTCGGGTCCCAGGCGGTCTCTGGCGGCGGCCAGGCCGAGGGCGGCGGAGACGGCGGTTCCCGCGTGGCCGGCCCCGAAGACATCATAGGGGCTCTCGTCCCGGTTGAGGAAGCCGCAGCAGCCGTCGTCCTGGCGCAGGGACTGCATCAGCAGGCGGCGTCCGGTGAGCAGTTTGTAGACGTAGCCCGAGTGGCCCGTATCCCAGACGATGCGGTCCGTATCGAGGTCGAAGGCGCGGAGCAGGGCGAGGGTCAGTTCGACGATGCCGAGGTTGGATGCCAGGTGTCCTCCCTGTCGCGAGAGGATATCGAGGAGTTCCTGGCGGATTTCCGCGGCCAGCCGGGGGAGTTCGTCCGGGTCGAGGCCCTGGACGTCCGCCGGTCCGTGGATGTTGTCCAGTATGCGTTCAGGCATGGTCCTGCTCGTTGCCGTTGCGCCGGCGCCTGCCGTGGTCACCCCTCCGTCGACCCCGGGAGGGATCGGGAAAGGGCTCAGCAGGAGCCGTTTCCCAACTCTTTCCTGTTCTCGCTGAGGCATTGCCTGGCGTGCGTCCGCGGCGTCCATACTGTCGCGCCGGACCGCCTACAGTCTAGGAAGAAAGAGGAAAAACTCGCTCCCTTTCCCCCGTTCGCTCTCGACGTGAATCCAGCCGTGGTGATTGCCGACGCAACCGTAGGCCATGGCCAGACCCATGCCGGTGCCCTTGCCGACGCCCTTGGTGGTGAAGAAGGGGTCGAAGATGCTGCGCTGGATCTCGGGGGTCATGCCGATCCCGTTGTCCCGCACACGGACGCAGACGTAGCGCCGGGGGTCGGCCTCGGGCTGGTCCCGGAATTGCCAGCCGGGGGTGTGTTCCGCCGCGACTTCGGCGCGGAACACGATCCGTCCCCCGGGAGCGTCCTTCTCGTGGATGGCATCGCGGGCATTGAGGAGGAGGTTGAGGAAGACCTGCTGCAGCTGGGTGGAGTCGCCGCAGACGATCATGGCATCGGGGGCAACGATGGTCTTGAGCAGGATATCCCGACCGGCCACCGGTTCGAACAGGCTGCGGGCCTTGTCCACGATCTCGGCGACGTCGTAGCGTTCCATGCGGTACTTGCCGCGGCGGGCGAAGCCGAGGAGCTGGGCGGTCAGTTCCGTGGCCCGGGAGGCGGCCTCGTCGATGTTGCTGACCATGGCCCGGCTGGGGGCGGAGAGTTCCCACTGTTTGCTCAGGCCGTCGATGCTTCCCCGTATGGTGTGGAGGAGGTTGTTGAAGTCGTGCGCGACGCCGCCGGCAAGCTGTCCCACGGCCTGCATGCGTTGGGCGTGGACAAGCTGTTCTTCGAGTTGCCGGTGCTCGCGTTCGAGGCGTCGCCGGGCGGTGACGTCACGGGCGCTGACCACGGCGACGGGTGCTTCCCTGAGTTCGCCGCGGGAGATGCTGGCATCCAGTTCGATGGTGTCGCCTGCGGTGGTGATGGCTTTCCAGTCCTGGTGCAGGATGGCATTGGGTCCGCCGCGTTGCAGGTCCATCCACAGGGCGGCCCAGTCGCAGGGGATGTCGTCCTGTCGCCGGGCCGTATCCTGGATGGAGAACTCCTGGCCGGGCCGGAGTCCGAGTGCGCGCAGCGCGGCGGGATTGGCGTTGAGGACCTTGCCCTGGTGGTCGGCGATGAAGATCAGGTCGCTGCTGCTCTGTACGACGATACGGTAGCGGCCTTCCCATTCGCGGAGGGACTTCTGCAGCTCGCGGGTCCTGCCGTAGCCGCCGAGGAAGTCGAGGACGATATCGAGGGGGCGCCGTTCGCCGCTTTCCTCGATGGGAAACATGTGGAGGTAGACGGTGGTGAGGCCGCTGAGCCAGATGAGGCCTCCGGCGCGCGCCAGGTAGGATGTGCGCAACTGGTTCCACCACTCCTCGAGTTCGGGGTAGGCGATGATCTGGTAGAGGAAGGAGTCGATGACCTGGGTCAGGACGAGGGTGCCGAGGACCGAGAAGAACAGCCTCGACCTGCGGTTGTGGAAGAACTGAAAGAGGATGGGGAGCACAACCAGGTCGACGGCCTGGGCCACGAAGGTCGCGAACACGGTGCGCTTGCTCTGCTGCAGCACCGCCTGGAGGTAGCGGCTGTTGTCGTCCCCGAGGGTGATCCAGGTGGACCAGGCACACTGGCTGGCAATGACGCTGGCCAGGTAGTAGTAGCCGAAAAGGAGGGCGACGAAGCCCAGGATGAGTCGCTGGGCTTCGAGGGTCCCGTCGACGACGTACACGATCAGCAGTGCGGCCAGGTAGGGGGCCAGCAAGGTCGTGTGGCCGAGGTTGACGCGGAAGCCGGACAGCCCCGGGTCGACCATCAGGTTGGCGGAACTGACGATCTGCCCCAGAACGAAGAACATCCCCAGGCTGAGGTAGAAGGGACTCGAACCGATGGTCCGCTTCAGCCCGTGAAAGAGCATCAGCGAAACCATCACAAACGTCAGTTCCAGAAGTGCGAGAAACAGCGCGCCCATGGCTCACCGTCGTGTTCGCCGCGGCACCCGCTTTCGGGACGCCCGGGGCCCTGTCTGCCGTCACTTCGTGGTTTGCCCGTGCATCGTCCAGACTATGGGGCGGCGGACGAGTGACCGTTCTGTTGCGGTTCGGGCACCGCTTGGTGGGAGGGGGCCTCGTTTCCGGAGGCGGGCTCTCCCGCGCCGGCCTGCGCCTTCCGGTCGGTTTCCCCGCTCTCCCCGGTTGGACGCGTCCTGCCCGGGGTCAGGCCGGCCGCGCGGCGTGTCTTGCCGCGGTTCCTGGTTCCGGTTGCGGGGGCAACCGTGCGTGCGGCGGCGGATCGCGCCTCGCCGCCCGGGGCGTCCGGGGTGGAGGGCCTCCCGTTGGCCGGACGGCTCCGGCTGCGCAACTGGTCCCGGAAAAGGAACTCGAAGAGACCGTCCACCCGTTTCCGGAGCCGGCGGCCGAGGAGCATGGCCCGGAGGCTGAGAGCGAGGGAAGCCAGAAGCAGCAGTACGGCAGCAATCTTCCAGGCACCCTCGGCCTTCGCGGCCATGAAGAGACCGTAGAAGAGAAGGATGGGGCCGATCAGGCGCAGGAGAAGGGAGGTCCGGAACTGCAGCTTGTGTGCTTCGTTGGCGTCGTTGAGCGCGGCCTGCCTGGCTTCAATCTCGGCCTTCGACAGGGGGGGGGGCTGGGGCGCGGTGGTTGCGGCATCGGGGGCCGCGTCGGCGGCGCGTTCGGGCTGGGCTGGTGTACCGGCGGCCGCGGGTCCGCCGGGGGGGGGCGCCTCCACCGTTCCGGTCCCGGCGGCAGCCTCGGCCCGTGCCTGGGCGAGGGCCGCCGCCGCTTCCGCCCGGAGCCGCTCGCCCTCGGCCTTGGCTTCCTCGGCCTTCGCCCGCGCTTCGGCGAGGATGGTCTCCGCTTCGGTCCGGGCCTGGGTGCAGACGGCTTCGGCGTCCTTGGCGCCCTGTTCCCGGGCGATGGCGGCGACCTTTTCGGCTTCGGCCAGGAGCCGTTCCCGGGCCGCCCGGGTGGCGGCTGTCACCCGGGCCTCGGCTTCCTTTTCGGCCCCGGCCCGGATTTCATCGGCCCTGGCGTGGGCTTCCCGGGCCAGCTTCTGGGCTTCCGCCACCAGGACACGCTTGGCCTCGGCGGCTTCCTTCTCGGCCGCCTCCCGCAGTTGACGGGCCTCGGCCTCTCCCCGGGTCTCCGCTTCGGCACGGATGCAGTCCGCTTCGCGTCGGGCCTCCTGCAAGGCCTTGACGCGCAGCTCGGCAGCTTCGGAGGTGGCCCGGCGGCGGTACTCTTCGAGGATGCCGGCCGCCTGTTTCTGCAGGTCCGCCTGCATCTCCTTGCGGTAGGTTTCGGCTTCCTGTTCGGCCCGGAGCCGGGCGGCTTCGACGATCAGCTCGGCTTCCTTCCCGGCCTGCCGGCGAGCCGTCTCCGCCATGCGTTCCATCTCCTGGGCCAGCCCATCGCCTCGGGCGTGGGGATGCGGCAGGCTATGTGCCTCCCCCGCCCGCCCGCCGCCTCGACCCGCGGGGGAAACCGCCGCACCGGCGCCGTGAACATCCCCGAGTCTGTGCACCGGCCGGGCAACCTTCAGCCCACGAAAGGCAGGAGCAACCGGAGCAACCGGCAGCACCATCGGCGAATCCTTGGTCTCCTCCGCGGAGTCCTCGTCCACAGCGGCGACCATGGCCACCCGGCAGGCGGGACACCTGATGGCGCCCACCTGCCCATCCACCGCCATCCTGGCGCCGCAGGTCGGGCAGACGTGCGTCACAGCCATGGCGTCCTCCAGATGTCCCCTCGCGCTTCCATCATGGTCAACACTCCACGGAACCCGCAGCCGTTCGGGACACGGCCAGACGGCAAGGCGTCCCATTCAGGTCGACGCCGTGCTCGGGCCCCAATTCCGCCTCTTCGAGCCGGACCGCCAGGGTCTCCGTACGAATGTACTCCGTGAAATGCCTGACCGCATCCAGGACGGGCTCGGGCAGGCTGTAGCGCAGGACGATGCGGTCGGCAACGTCGAGACCCGCCTCCTTGCGCAGGTTCTGCACCCGGCTGACGAGTTCCCTGGCCCAGCCCTCCCGCACCAGGTCCTCGCTCAGGGTCGTGTCCAGGGCCACCGTGATCTCGCCGTTGGTGGCCGCGGTCAGGCCCTGCTTCTCCTCCCGCTGCAGGACGACGTCCTCCTCGGTTACGCTGACGGGTGGGCCGCCGTCGCCCGGATCGAGGGCCATCTCCTCCCCGCGCCGGAGCCGGCTCAGGGTTTCCGGGTCCAGCCCCGCGACGGCCGTGGCGACGGCCCGCATGCGGGGACCCAGCCGGGGACCGAGGCGGCGGAAGTTGGCTTTGGCGCTGAGGTGTACGAGGGCTTCTTCGTCGGCCCGCACCATCACCTCCTTGACGTTGAGTTCTTCGGCCACGACCGCCGCCATTGCCTGCAGTTCGCCGCGGATGGTGCTGTCGGCGCTCACCAGCAGCACGCGGGGGAGGGGTTGCCGGACGCGGATGGCAGCCTGGGTACGGAGGTGTCGGCCGAGGCTGACAGCCGCCATGGTGTGGGCCATCGTGCGGTTGAGCGCTTCGTCGAGGCGTTCGGCGGCCGCCGCGGGATAGTCGCAGAGATGGACGGACTCGGGCATGCGCTCCGTCCGCAGGTTGCCGTAGATGGACTCCGTGACAAAGGGGATGAACGGGGCCGCGAGCTTGCAGAAGCCAAGCAGGACATGGTGCAGGGTCTGGTAGGCCTGGTCCTTGTCGTCGTCGTTGTCGCTCTTCCAGAAGCGTCGGCGGCTGCGTCGGATGTACCAGTTGGTGAGGTCATCGATGAAGCCGACGAAACGGGTACTGGCCTTTTGCAGGTCGTAGCCTTCCATGCTCTCCCGGATATCGGCGGTGCATGCCTGGAGTTGGGAGAGGATCCAGCGGTCGAGGACGTTCCGGAGCCGGCTGGGGGGTTCTCCGCCGTCCGCGGGCGGTTCCCAACCGTCGACCCGGGCATAGGTGACGAGGAACGCATAGGCATTCCAGACGGGGATGATCACCGTGCGCATGACCTCCCGCACGGCATGTTCGCTGAAACGGAGGTCCTCCGCCTTGACCACGGGCGAGTTGAGCAGACACAGGCGCAGGGCGTCCGCCCCGTACCGGTTCATCACCTCCATCGGGTCGGGGTAGTTCTGCAGGCGTTTGGACATCTTGCGGCCATCCTCGGCCAACACCAGTCCGTTGACGATCACGTTGCGGAAGGGCGCCTTGCCGAAGAGGGCCGTGCCGATGACCATCAGGGTGTAGAACCAACCCCGGGTCTGATCGAGACCCTCGGCAATGAAGTCCGCGGGGAACGTGGCCTCGACCCGCTCCCGGTTCTCGAACGGATAGTGGTGCTGGGCGTAGGGCATCGAGCCGCTCTCGAACCAGCAGTCCAGGACCTCCGGCGTACGGCGATAGACATGCCCGTTGCGGCGGATGACAATCGGGTCGATGGTGTGCTTGTGCAGATCCTCGATGCGCTCTCCGGAGAGGTCCTCGAGTTCGGCTGCCGAGCCCACACAGATCATGTCGTCGGGATCGTCCTCGTTGATCCAGACCGGGATGCAGGATCCCCAGAAGCGGTTCCTGCTGATGTTCCAGTCCTTGGCTTCCGCGAGCCAGTTTCCGAAGCGTTTCTCGCCGACGGACCCGGGCATCCAGCGGACGCCGCGGTTGCTTTCGAGCAGGCGTTGGCGGATGTCCTCGACGCGGACGTACCAGGCCTCGATGGCCCGGTAGATCAGGGGCGTGTCGGTGCGTTCGCAGAAGGGGTAGCTGTGGACGATGGTGGTCTGGTGCACCAGCTTCCCGGAGGTCTTCAGGGAACGGATGATGGCGCGGTCCGCGTCCTTGCAGTGCATGCCGGCGAAGTCCGGGACCTGAGGGGTGAACACGGCATCCTCGTCCAGCGGATCCACCAGGTCGATGCCGGCCTCGCGGCAGACCCGGTAGTCGTCTTCGCCGTAGGCGGGGGCCATGTGGACGATGCCGGTACCCTCGTCGGTGCTGACGAAACGGTCCACCAGGATCGTGAAGGCCCCAGCCCGCGTGCGGAAGTAGGGAAACAGGGGCTCATAGGTTCCCCCCGCCAGCTCCCGTCCGGGACGCCGCCAGACGACCTCGTACTCGGACTCCCGGCGGAAGGTGGTGTTCAGCCGCGCCTCCGCGGCCAGGTAGTGATCCCCGCTGGCGAGGTCCCGCACCAGGGCGTACTCGATGTCGGGTCCGACGCAGACCGCCAGGTTGGCCGGCAGGGTCCAGGGGGTGGTGGTCCAGATGAC
>JAFGRS010000304.1 GCA_016935045.1 Lentisphaeria bacterium
CAGCCATGTCCCCGGGGTTCTCGGGTGGACACATGCGGTGTGGCAGAACTCGTGCGGCATGGGGATCTACGGAGCTGACATGCGCCCGACGACGCGGAGCTTCCTTGACCGCCGTCGCGTAGACGGGTATACTTATGGAAATGGCGGGTCCTGGACGCCTGTACGAGGTCCCCAACGGGCCTTGCCAAGGAGCCCGGGCCTCTGGGGTGGGGGTGATTGCGCAGTGAGAGGCGAAGAGAGTTCCTGCCTGCGGCCGGTTCGAGACGCGGTTGTTCCCTGCCGTCGGTCATGGTGTGGCGTCGGGGGATGACAGAGCGGCTGGCAAGGTCGCGCGTTGGAACGCGTGGACACGGTTGTGTGCCTGAGGGCGGTGGTTCGCGGCATGGTGTTGGGTACGCCGTCCGGGGGGCCATGCGGGCCTCGTGGCGGGGCTAAGCAGGAGGAAGCGGTCATGAGAGTGATTGGGGCAGCGGGTCTGGTTGCGGCATTGCTGCTGTTGTCGGGCTGCGACGAATCCAGGATGAAGACGAGGGTCCACTATGACCCGAATGCATCCTTTGACGGCCTGAAAACCTACGCCTGGATGTCCGAGTCCGGGCGCCCGACGGAGGGCTGGGAGGAGATTGACGAGACGGCGAAACAGCGCATCGTGAAGGCGGTGGACGACACCCTTACCCGCAAGGGACTGAACCGGGTGGCCGAGGGGAACCCGGATTTCCTGCTGGGCTGCCACGTCGGCCTCAATATCTGCCTCGATGCCAGGGCCATGAACGCATACTACAACTATCCCCCCGGGTGGCCCTGGAACTACCTGCGCCACAGCCGTGAGCTGACCCCGATGGACCAGCGCGACCCGCGCATCTACCTCTACGACCGCGGTTCCTTCGTGGTCGATGTCGTGCGAACGCAGGATGCCCAACTGGTCTGGCGGGGGGCCATCAGCGTGCGCGCACCGGAGGACCGGGATTTCCTCCGGCGACTCCTCTACCCGGGCGGCGAGGGCGGCACCTTCGACCCGGACCAGGACTGGTATGACAAGGGAGCCGAACGGCTCTTCGAGGACTTTCCTCCTTCCGGCGAACCCGCCGAGTAGACCCCGGCGGGAGTCCGGCCCGGGTGGCCCCCTGTGGACCATGACAGACCCAGATCCTGAGGACAAACGCGCCGCCACCGGGCACCCCGACACCGGTGTTGCCGACGCGGTCCTCCGGGAAGGGGTCGATGGTGCGTGGGAACTGATCCTCACCGGGCCCTGGACACGGAACCACACCCGACCCGACACCGCGGCCGTACTGGCCGGAATCCGGAGGGCATCCCCCCGAACGCTCCGCCTCCGCGAAGATCACCTCACCGCCTGGGACAGTTCCCTGCTCGCGCTGCTGCGCCGTATCCTCCTGGCCGGAAACGAGATGGGATGGGAGATGGAGGTCTCCCGACTGCGTCCCGGGATCCGGGAGCTGTTGCGGTTGGCCACGGCCGTCCCCGAGCAGGAACCGGTTTCGACGGGCCGGCGGGAGGGTGTCCTGTCCTGGCTGGGGCGGCTTGCCCTGGAGCAGGTGTCTGCCTGGTGGGATGGGGTCGGTTTTCTGGGCAGCGTGACGCTTGCCTGCCTGCGGGCGTTGCGGGGGCGGGCCCGTTTCCGCGGCAGGGATGTGTGGCTGATGCTGGGCGCCTGCGGCCCCGATGCCCTGCCGATCATCTCGCTGATTTCCTTCCTGATGGGGCTGATTCTGGCCTTTGTGGGGGCGGTGCAACTGCGGCTGTTCGGTGCCGAGATCTACGTTGCCGACCTGGTGGCGATCGGGGTTGTCCGTGCCATGGGGGCCATCATGACGGGCATTGTCATGGCCGGCCGTTCGGGAGCTGCCTTCGCGGCGCAGTTGGGAACCATGGAGGTGAACGAGGAAATCGACGCCTTCCGCACCATGGGCATCGATCCCATCGAATTCCTGGTCCTGCCGCGGCTGTTGGCCCTGACCCTGATGATGCCCCTGCTGTGTCTCTATGCCGATGTCATGGGGATCCTCGGCGGGCTGGCCGTCGGTGTCGGTCTGATGCGCATCGGGCTGGTGCAGTATGTGGTGGAGACGCGCCGGATTGTCGGCCTCAACGACCTGGGCGTGGGCCTTTTCATGAGCGTTGTGTTCGGCATTCTCATCGCGCTGGCGGGGTGCTTGCGGGGACTGCAGTCCGGACGCAGCAGCGCGGCCGTAGGCCAGGCGGCCACCCGGGCGGTGGTGACCGGGATCGTCTGGATCGTGGTGGCAACCGCCATCATCACGGTGCTGTGCAACGCCCTTGGAGTGTAGACGCCCATGTCCGTATCCGGAACCAGTCAGGCGCCCTCCGAGACGCACATCGGCGTCGAAAACCTGACCATGGCCTACGGCGATACGGTCATCCAGCACAGTCTCAGTTTCGCGATCCGCCGGGGGGCCGTGTTCGTGATCATGGGGGGCAGCGGCTGCGGCAAGAGCACCCTCCTGCGCCATCTCATCGGCCTCAAGGAACCGGCGGAGGGCCGCGTCTGGCTCGCCGGCTTCGACTTCTGGACGGCCCCCGTGCAGCGGCGCGAGGCCCTCATGAAGCGCTGCGGCGTGCTGTACCAGTCCGGGGCCCTGTGGAGCAGCATGACGCTGGCGGAGAACGTAGGCTTGCCGCTGCGGGAGTTCACGCGCCTCTCCGCTGCGGAGATCGAGGAAGTGGTGAGCCTTAAACTGGCCCTGGTCGGGCTGGCGGGGTTCGAGGAGTACTATCCCTCCGAACTCAGCGGCGGCATGCGCAAGCGTGCCGGTCTTGCCCGGGCCATGGCCCTCGATCCCGAGATCCTCTTCTTCGACGAACCGTCCGCGGGACTCGATCCGATCAGTGCCCGTCGCCTCGACGAGCTGATCCTCGAATTGCGGGCGGGGCTCGGGACCACGGTGGTGGTGGTCACGCACGAATTGGCGAGTATCTTCACCATCGCGGACGACGCCGTGCTCCTCGATGGGGAAGCGCGGACCATGATTGCCCGGGGAAATCCCCGCGAACTGCTGCGCACGGCGAAGGACTCGCGTGTCATCCAGTTCCTGACCCGGGGTGGCGGGGAAGCGCCGGGGTCCGGGCGCAGCGCAGCCGGTTCCGGAACGGAGTCGAGACCATGAAGGGCAATCCCAACCGCGGCCTGATTGGCCTCTTCGTACTGCTGGGACTGGGGTTGGGCGTGGCCGGGGTCCTGGTCTTCGGGGGAAGCCGTGTCTTTCGGCGGAGCATCCCCTATGTCATGTACTTCCAAGGCGCCGTGAAGGGCCTCGCCGAGGGGGCTCCGGTGACCTTTCGCGGGGTCAAGATCGGCACCGTGGACGAGATTCGGGTGATGATGGACGATGCCGGCGAGCTGCGCATATCGGTGTATGTCACCGTAGACGTGGATGCGGTCGCGACCCGCCGCAGGTTCCGGGCAAAGAGCGAAGCGGTGGCCTACTTCGATCGCATGATCCGCCAGGAAGGCCTGCGGGCCCAACTGCGGCTGCAGAGCATCCTGACGGGGCAACTGCTGGTGGAACTGGATTTCCACCCCGAGGTCGAGGCCCGTTTGGTCGGCGCCGACCCCGAGGTGCGGGAGATCCCGACCATGCGCTCGGGACTGGAGGTCCTCTCCCAGTCCGTGGAGGAACTGCCCCTCGACCTGATCGTCGAGCGCCTGCTGAATGCCATCGAGGGGATCAACCGTCTGGTGAACTCCACGGAGCTTTACGGCAGCATCGAGGACCTGGGGACGATCGTCGACGACCTGCGCGTCATCGTGGCGGACACGCGCGAGGAGATCGGCCCTCTGACGGATGATCTCCTGGCCGCCGTGAAGGCCCTGCGGGAGGTCATCGAGAGCATCGGCCGGAGAATCGACCCCCTCGGCGACCGTATCGAGGGGGCTGCCGCCGGAATCCAGCGCCTGGCCGGAACGATCGACGACAGCGTGCAACGGATCACCCCCGAGGTGGAACGCAGTGCCGACGCCTTGACCGGCGCCCTGGATACGGCCCGGGAGACCCTCGACTCCCAGACGGGACCCGTCGCAGACCTCCTGGAAACCCTGTCCGGCGCCGTGACCACCGCCGACACGGCCCTGGCGCAGGCCCGGGAAACACTGGCAGGACTGGATACGACCCTCGGGCCGCGCTCCGCACTCCCGGGCGAACTCACCCAGACCCTGAGTGAGCTGCGCGAGACGGCACGTTCCCTGCGCCTGCTCCTCGACTACCTCCAGCGCCACCCCGAAGCACTGCTCCGCGGCAAGGGCCAACCCGGAAAGGAATGAGCCATGACCCCCAGCTGCCTGCGCGCGGCTGTCGCCGGCGCCGTCCTGCTGCCCATGCTTGCGGGCTGTGCGCGCTCGGGACCGGCCCGCTACTACACCCTGACGCCACTCGCGTCTCCGGCCCCCGCCGCATCTCCCGGCCCGGTCCTGAGGATCCGTCGGGTCAGCGTCCCGGTGCACCTCCGCCAAGCCGCCCTCGTGGTCCGCGAGAGCCCCACCCGCTTGCGCTATGCCGAATTCGACCTGTGGGCCCAACCCGTCGAGGACGGTCTGCCGGAGGTGCTCGCGGACAACCTGGCCCGGCTGACGGGAGCCCAGGTTGTGGCGGATCCCCTGTCCCGTCCCTCTCCCACTCCTGCCTGGGAAGTCCACGTCGGTGTCCGCTCCTTCGAGATGGCTGCGGACGGGACGGCCCATTTTGCCGCCGCCTGGGAGCTTCGCGCCCCGGGCGGCGGCGTGGCAGCCTCCGGGACGAGCGAGGCCCGGGAACCCGTTCAAGACGGAATCGGCGGTCTGCCGCAAGCCCTCAGCCGCGCCGTCCTGCGTCTCAGCGAGGAACTGGCCGCCGCCTGGGCCGCCGCGGCGCCGGCCCCCTGAGGCCCCGCACGGCCGGCGGGCGGCCCCCCAATGCTGCTGAGTTTCTGTCCGCCCGCATCCTCGGTGGCTGCATCGGCCGCGGACACGGGGTCTGGGCTGGGCTGGGCTCCCATTGCCAGCAGGACCTTTGGGTTCCATTGGGGTCGGACCAACGCAACCACTTCTGGGCAAGGACAGTAAGCCTGAATCAGGGGCCGTAACAGGCCTTAGAGCCGCAGTTTTCCCACGGGAATGGGGCCTGTAGCGACACGGCGCTCGCGCGGAGGAGGATCAGCCGCGCCGGGGTGCCGCGCACCCCTGGGCTTATCCGGCCAGTCTGGGTGCCAAAACGGAACCTCTAAGGCCTTCCGGAGGCCGCGAATCTACCGTAATTGCTTGTTCTGCAATGAGTTCTGTTGGTCCGAGCCCAATGGTTGGAGTTTCGTTCGCGTGGTCACGCACCCGAGCTTCCCGAACGGCCCCACCCCGTTGGCCCAGGCGCTCGCGGTGGTGGACAGCCTGGCGGCCCAACCCGGTTGCTGTTGGGTGCTGCCTGGCCTGCGGCACTGGTCCCTGACCGCCGACCTCTGCCGTCGGTGCGCTTGCCGGGGCAAACAGGTGGCGGACGCCCAGCACGCGGCCCGGGCGATCGAGCACGCCTGCACCTGGGTGACGCGCGACTCGGACTTCCGTGCCTTCACGGCGCACGGCCTGAAGCTGCAGTTGCTGACCCCCGAGAAGCAGTCGCGGTAGCACCGGCCGCCTGACGATCAGGACCCGGAGGCGCGTCCCGTGGTCTCGGACGTCACCATGGCGTCGCGCCTGCGGACTCCGCATCTGTGCCAACGTCGCCGGTCGCCCGCCGGGCTTGACTTGGACGATTCTGGAATAATGTTCCAGTAAAGTTGACTTTTCCTGGAGAAACATCCCGTGCAGTTCCTGCCGCGACGGCTGACGATCAGCCTGCCCAGGGGGCAGTCCACCTTCCTCTGGGGGCCACGGAAGACAGGCAAGACGAGCCTGTTGCGCCAGTGTTTCCCCAAGAGCCTGGTCTACGATTTCCTCGATACCGACCTGGTCCTGGAGTTGTCGAAGCGCCCCGCGCTGCTGCGCGAACGGTTGCTGGCGAAACCGCCTGAGGCCTTCGGGCAGCCCGTGATTCTGGACGAGGTGCAGAAGGTGCCCATGCTGCTGGACGAGGTACACTGGCTCATCGAGAACCGGGCGCTGAGCTTCGTGCTCTGCGGGTCCAGCGCCCGCAAGCTGCGCCGGGGCCACGCCAATCTGCTCGGCGGGCGGGCGTGGCGTCACGAACTGTTCCCGCTGGTGTCCCCGGAGATTGGCGAGGTCGACTTGCTCCGTCTCCTGAACCATGGGGCAGTCCCCAGCCACTATCTGGCGACGGACTGCCGCAGGGATCTCGAGGCCTATGTCCGGGACTACTTGACGGAGGAGGTGTACGCCGAGGGGCTCACGCGGAACCTGCCCGCCTTCGCGCGATTCCTCGATGCCGTTGGGTACACCCATGGAGAGCTGGTGAACTGCGCCAACGTGGCCCGGGACTGCGGGGTGGACGCCAAGACGGTGAAGGAGTACTACCAGATCCTCGTCGACACGTTGCTGGGCCGGCGGGTGGAGCCCTTCAGCCGCCGTGCCGGTCGGGAGGTCATCACGAAGGCGGCGAAGTTCTACCTGTTCGACGTAGGCGTTGCCGGCGCCGTTGTCAAGCGCACGATCGAGGAAGCCCGAGGCGAGGCGTTCGGCCGCGCCTTCGAGCACTTCATCCTCATGGAGCTGACGGCGCACGCATCGTACAGCGAACTGGGCTACCCCATCCGTTTCTGGCGCACCCGCCAGGGGGTGGAGGTTGACTTCATTCTGGGTGACGCCGATGTGGCGATCGAGGTCAAGGGGAGCGCCCGGATCGAGAACCGGGACTGCCGTTCCCTGCACGCCTTCGTTGCCGAGCACAGACCTCGACAGGCCCTTCTGGTCTGCTGCGAGCGCGAGGAGCGTATCGTGGGCGCCGTAAGGGTGATCCCCTGGCGCGTGTTCCTGGAGCAGCTCTGGTCTGGCGGGGTGATGGGATAGGCTGCGGGCCCCGACCCGCCGGTTGACACCAGCCTCGTCAGTGAGGTGCCGCGGACAGGGGCTCGCGGTCGTTGCCGCAGGGCGTGGCGCCTCCGACGATGGCGCGCGCGGCCTCATGGGTTCCTCCCCTTTGCCTCGGTGGTTCTGGCAGGCAACTCGCCGCGGTAGATCCAGGCCGTGTTGTGGCTGGGGCCGGCGCCGCCGTCGTAACCGCAGAAGGTGAAGACCCGGCCCTGTTCGCCGGGAAAGCGTGAGGGCTCGGTGTCGCGACAGCCGGTGAGTTTCTGCCCGGCGGGCACGGGATGGGCGGGGTCGTGGATGGTCCCCCAGTCGTAGCGGCCGTCGCCGTGGCGGATCAGGTAGCAGGAGCCGTTGTTCGGCGGGTTCGGCGATCGGCGCGATGGCATCGACGCGCGGGTCGCGGAAGCTGCGGATGCCCATGGTGGGGCTGAAGTTCGCGCCGCCGACCGCCTGCGATGTAAACGCCCCGAACGAGTGGCCCATGTGGCCGATGTGATCCACATCGGGGATGCCCACGAAGTCCGCGGGCATGGGGAGGGACCCCTCGCCGCCACCGCCCGGAATGCGGAGCGAGGCAGCACGGGTGCGGACCAGCGCGTCGATGAGGAAGCTGACGTCCAAGGGCCGGTCGTAACGATGCTGGATTTCGTTGGCCGACGGCCGGTGGCCGATACTTACGGCGAGGAACCCCAGACGGGCGTAGGCGGTCCCCAAGTATCCCAGGGCGTATTGCCCGAAGGAGTTGCCATACCGCCTCCAAGTCCGCCCTCTGGCGTTCGACACGCTCCCGCACCCGGTCGCAGGTCTGCGAGAGCTTGGGCAGTATGTCGAGTCCGAACGAAGTGAACGTGGTCGGTCCGTCCGTGGACAGGTAGTTCTCAGCCGTCGCCGTATCGAACACGAATGCCTGTGCCAGGCGGGGGTCGGACGGGGCGCCATCATCCACCCATCGGTGGGTGAACTCCGTTATGCCGTGGCGGGCAACAACCTCGGCGCTTGCGGACTCCGCAGGTCTCGGCAGGTGCGCGTTGGGTTGGATTGCCGGTGGGGCCCCGCGAGTCTGGCAAGCCTTCTTAGGACGCGGGCATACCCCGACTTGCCTGCGCCATTCGGGCCGAAGACAACGGCCAATCCCGGTGCCGGGCCGAAGGTGATCTCCGTGTCGTGGGGGATGCGGTTGACGTGTCTCAGGTTGCGGATGGCCACGAGCGAAAGCGGGTCGGCAAGCGCCGCGCCGCGTGCGCCGATGTGCATCGATGCCAGTGGCGCTGGTTGTGATGCGTTCGTGTCCGCGCGTGCCATGCCATGGGCGGCACGGCAGAGCTGTTCGAGTTCGTCAAGGTCCTGCTCGGTGATGCCGCCCGCGGTCACGATGCGGCGGAGCGCATCGCGCTGCCACATGGGACGATCGTTCGACCAGTCCAGAATCTCGGACAAGACACGGATGCCTGCGGTGGTCTGGGCTTCTGGCATGGTAGGCGCGGTACTCTCCGAATCCTCTGCTTTGGGATTCACAGTGTGCCGCGTCTGCCACATGGCCGCGGCGCTGGAGTCCGGCGACGCGGTGGGCGGTTTCGGCGCTCGGGACGCCGTAGGGAACCATCGTCGGCCATTCGCATACCGTCCGCGCTCGGTTCTCGGCCCGTCCTGTCGAATCCAATGGCCTATGGCGGTTCGTGGCTGTCATGTTTCCAGGCCGTCGATGATTCGCCAGAGTCGGTGGCGTTCGGGGCCGCTGAGGGTGGAGTGGGTTCGGGCGGCGCGGGCCCAGTCGTCGGCGGAGCGTTGCATCAGCCAGTTCCGTGCGCTGGCCAGTTCGGTGTCCGATGCGGGGACGGCCCGGCGATAGGCGGCGCCCAGGGGTTCGCAGACGGAACGGACAACCCCCTGCGAGCGCATCAGCACGCCCTCGACCGTCGCTGCAACATCCGACACCGGTCCAACACTCTCCGCCATCGCCTCCGCCTCAGGGAGATTCCTGGAAAACGTCCGCAGCGCGCTGGGATTCAGATCCACGCCCGCGACCACAATCATCCCCAATTCCCGTGCCGCGACCGACAGTCCACCCATCCCGCAGCAAAGGTCCACCACGCGAGCGCCAGGAAACCTCCCGCTGAGGCGCTGAGGCCCTGCAGCAGATCGCGGCGCTCGCTGCGGGGCAAGCACGGAGAGGTTGGGATGGATGAGGGTCGCGCTCATCTACTCCTTGGCCTTGCCGTAGTCCGCAGGTGCTTCGGCGACAGCGCCGACCCGAGACGGTGCATGCCATTCGGGATGCAGCGGTTTGGTGATCTTCTTGCCTTTCCAGTGAGCAAAGAAATCGCGCTCCTGAGCCAGAAACGACTTGAGTGTGCCCCCGCACTCGCGGGTCAGAGCGGCGCGGTTCGCGCGCACTTCCTCGATAATCGGGTCTTTCATGATACCACCTCGCCTTCGTCGCCGCTCATCTCGTAGGGCGTACAGATCACCGGTAACCACAAATCACCACGCCGACAGAATTCGGCAAAGCGCTTCAACGTCCCGGCGTTGGCGAAATGCGCGCAGTTCCATGTCAGGAGGGCGTCAACCTCGTAGGCCACGGCATACGCAATATGAACCGCATCGACGTGTTTCGCCTCCGGGATGTCGAGTTCCGCACGAATCCCAACCGCCAGTTCCTCAATCCTGGACGTAGGGGCGAGGACCTCGATGTCCGGCGTGGTCAAGGCTGCCATGCGCCGTTGCGCGGCGTCGGCATCACCCATGCGAGCTTCGCGGAACACGGCAGGCGAGGCAACGACCCGGTAGTCCTGGCGCTTCGTATCCCACCATTCGCGCGTAAGCGCTTGGCGGGACGTCTCGGAACTGCTACAGATCTCGTTGCGCGATAAGGACTATGGACAATGGACCATGGACTATGGACCTTTGGACAGCGATGA
>JAFGRS010000305.1 GCA_016935045.1 Lentisphaeria bacterium
GGGACCGTGCGGGGGCCTGGAGGGCGACGCTCCGCGGAGCCGTATCTCGGGATGCCGCCCGGGGACCGTGCGGCGTACTGGGGAGGTGGTGGGATGCCGTCCGGGTCGAAGGTTGTGTTTGCGGAAGGAGTCCGTGATGCACGGCAGGATGCTGGCTGGGGTGTTGGCGGCGATGGCGGTGGGCGCGTTCCCGGCGGCCGGCGCCGACGGAACAGGGGTCGAGGGCGCCGGTCCGGCGGTCGTCGTGTTGCCCGAGGGTGCCACCGCGCTGGGGGATGTTGGCATCTACCGGGTCTGCTACCAGTCCTATGGCGGGGAGACGGTCACGATGCCGGCTTCGTGGGTAGGGCATTTCGAGGAGGCGACGGGGATCTCCTACCTGCCCAGCGAGCAGGTCCTCGGGCGCCGGAGCATCCTGCTGCACTCGCCGTGGCGGGTGGCTCCGGGCCGGGTGTGGGTGGACTATCCCCTGCGTCTTCCGGCGGCGACGCCGATCCGGCTGACCGTTGGCATCGCGATGCTGCCGAGCGTCGCGCTCCCGGACAAGAGCGACGGGGTGACGTTTTCCTGTGCCGTGGTCTCGGGGACGGGTGTGGTGGAACGCTTCCGGCGGCACCATGCCGAAGCCCGCTGGCACGATGTCGAGGTGGACCTGTCGGAGCACGCAGGGCAGGAGATTACCCTCCGGCTGCAGACCGAGCCCGGCCCCCGCAACGATCCCTCGTGGGACTACTCCTACTTCGGGGACGCCCGCATCACGGCGGGCTCGGTGACGGACGGGCGCGAGACAACGCTGCGGCGGCTCCTTGCGTGCCGGGCGGTACGAGCCGGCGAGGGGGTGGACCTCCGCGCCCTTGGGAACCGCGGCGGGCAGGGCATCGTGCCACCGAGCCTCGTGTCCGGCAGGAATGCCGTGGACCTCGAGGGGATCGAGGGCCGGTTGGCGTACGAGGGGGAGGACGCGCGCGTCGTCTACACCCTCGTTCTCCGCAGCGGGACGCTGGACGATCTGACCGTGCGTATCGACGACGGGGGGCCTTTCCGGCCGGCCGTGGGCGGCGGGTTGCAGGGCGGAGGAGGGGCTGGCGCTGTCCTGCGGGGAGGGCGTCTGTTGCGGGCGGACGTGTTGGGCGAGGGGGAGGGGGTTGCGGTGCTGTGGGAGTACGATGTCGGTGGGGCGCCACTGACGGCGCGGTGGGTGTACGGCATCCGGGGCAAGGCGTTGAGCGTGGCCGTGACCTGCGATCGTCCGGTCCTGGGGGGCTTCACCCTGGGTCACGTGGGAGGGGCGGCGCTGCGCCGCGCCCTGGGGACCATCCCGTATCTGCCCTCGGCCTCGGGGAACCTGATGTACCTGCCCGCCGACAACGTGTTCGTGTTCCGCTACCTTGATTGGACGCTGTCGCACGCATCCCAGTGCCCGGGGGGAGCCGCCACCTACCGTCCCAGGACCGACGGGACGCGCAACCCTCTGCTGGAGTCGGGGTACATTGCGGTTTCGGCCAACGTCAACGAAGTCCTGCCCTGCATCCCCCATCCGCCGTCGCCGTACCTCGAACGGCTGGGCGATCGCATCCTGCTGGATGTCTGGGGGCACCACCGGGGGACCTTCGAGGGCGATGGCGAGAATCTCCTGAACCTGAAGGACCAGGGGGTGGACCACCTGGCGGTCCTGTCTCACGTCTGGCAGCGGCATGGGTACGACGTGAAGCTGCCGGACCACCTGCCGGCCAACCCGGCCTTCGGGGGTGACGCTGGCATGGCCGCCTTCGGCCGGGCCGCCAACGCCTGCGGCTACGTCTGGGCGCTGCACGAGAACTACATCGACCTCTATCCGGACGCGCCCTCGTACGACCCTTCGGCGCGGGTGTTGCGGGAGGACGGGACTCCCTCGCCGGCCTGGTACAATGCCGGGACGAAGGTGCAGAGTTTCGGTCTGAAGTGCAACCGGGCGTTGGGGTATGCCCGGGAGAACGCGCCGGAGATCCATCGTCGTTTCGGCACCAACGCGGCCTATCTCGATGTGCATACCTGCGTGCCCCCCTGGCACCAGTTGGACCACGAGGCGGGGCAGACCCTGGCGGCCATGGCCCTGGCCAAGGTCCGCTTCGACGGGGAGCTCTTCGCCTTCATGCGGGAGAGCCACGGCGGACCCCTCTTCGGCGAGGGGGCGAACCACTTCTACTGGGCCGGGCTCTGCGATGGCGTCGAGGCCCAGGTGGCGGGCGGCGAAAACCACACTCCCTTCCTCGATTTCGACCTGCTGCGGCTGCACCCGCAGATGGTAAACCACGGGATGGGGTACTACGAGCGCTGGTTCACCCGGGGATACGACCACCAATGGGGCGTCGACACCGGAACCGTCGAGCAGATCGACGCCTACCGGGCGCATGAGCTGGCCTACGGGCACGCCGGTTTCATCGGGGCGGCCCAGACCAGTCACGTGCAGTGGGTGGCGAAGGAGCACCACCTCATGCATCCGGTGCAGCGGCTCTACGGTACGGCGCGGGTGACGGACATCCGCTATGCCGTGGACGGTCGCCTGGTTCCGGGCAGCGTGGCGTTGGCCGTGGGCGAGACGCGGCGTGCGTTTGTGCGCTACGATTCGGGGCTGGTGGTGGGCGTGAACATGGCGCCGGAGGTGTGGTCGGTCGAGGGCAGGTCCCTGCCGCGGTGGGGCTTCCTGGCCCGCGGGCCGGAGACGGAAGTATGGACGGCGATGGTCGGGGATCTGATTGCGGATTTTGCCGCCTGTCCGGAGTATGTGTTTGCCGACGCCCGCACGAGCTTCGAGATGCCCTATCGCCGGCCCCGTACCGGCGTGGAACCGCGTCTGCGTGAATGGACCGACCTGGGGGACGGCCGTGTACGGGTGACCTACGAGTGGCACGTCGCGGAGAGGCTGGATCAGGACTACCACTGCTTCGTGCACTTCCTCGACCCGGCCGGTACC
Organism: Lentisphaeria bacterium; assembly: GCA_016935045.1. Classification (GTDB taxonomy): domain Bacteria; phylum Verrucomicrobiota; class Lentisphaeria; order Oligosphaerales; family JAFGRS01; genus JAFGRS01. The sequence continues at coordinate 2,954 of JAFGRS010000305.1, forward strand.
CGGGCCGACGGGATCGAGTTCCAGCACGACCATGCCCCGCCGGTCCCCACCAGCCGGTGGCAGCCGGGAGACGTGATCGTGGACGGGCCGCACACCATCGAGGTCCCCGTGGAGGGCAGGGACACGGTCGACATCGTCGCCGGCCTGTACCGCGATGCCCGGGTACCCCTGCGGGGGGTGGATGTCGGTGGCCACCGCATCCTGCTCGGCAGCATCGTGGTGCGGCGCGAGGGCGGCCGGGTGCGCGCCGCGGCTCTGGACGAGTCCCGGCCGCCCGGAGGCGATCCCCGGCGCGTCGCGGAGGCGGATTTCGGCGTCCGGCTGAACCCCCCGGGCACGTGGATCGACTTCGGGCCGCTGGCCACGGACGGCGCCGTCAAGGTCAACCGGGGCCGTGACCGCCTGGAGATCTTCACTTACCCGCGCGGGACGGCGGTTCGCGTGGCCCTGGACCTGGAACGGCTGGCGCCGGGCGCCGTGCCGGGTCAGGTCCAGGTCCGGGCCCTGGCGCCGCTGAGCCTGGAGGAGATGGGGCCGGTAGCCGTGCTCCGGGACGGTACACGGATCCGGCTCGCGTTGGGCGGACACGGCGCCGGAAGGTACCTGGTGACCTGGTGAGCCAAGGGCCAGGCCCCCCGCGTTGCGGTATCCCTCCCGGCCCATTGCACGCCCCCCGGCCATCGGGGCGGCATCCCGTCCAGCGCTGGGGGGAGGGCCCCAGTGTTGCCGCAGTTTTCGGGGCGGCCGCCGTCTGTCGCCGGTCCGGGTGGGTCGGGGGTGACGTCTCGGAATTGCTACACATCTCATTGCGGTGCAAGGACCATGGACCATGGACCATGGACCATGGACCTATCCGGAGTGCCGGAGCCGTTTGACCATGTTTGAA
>JAFGRS010000306.1 GCA_016935045.1 Lentisphaeria bacterium
AAAAAAAACGGCAAAGAGCGGTCAGGTAAGGCTAATCAGTGCGAAGAATGAGGTGATTCCGCGGAGCTGGGGGTAAGGGGTAATGCCTCAGTGAAAAGAGGAAGGACTCGGAAATCGGCTCAGCAGGAGCCCTTCGACTGGGCTCAGGGCCTTGAGCAAGGGGTGCGCGGGCGCACCCCGCGTCGAAACGGCTTCGTCCTCCAGTCCCGGGCAGGCACAGCGCGGTGGAGGGCGGACCTGCAGGTGAGCCGTCTCTGTAAAGGGACCCGTGGCGCCGCGCAGCCGGTCAGTAGAGGTGCGTGGATTCGGTTTCCTCGACGGGACGTTTGAGCTGGTCCGCGGTGACGCTGACCCGGAAACGGACATCTCCCGCCGAGACGGCTCCGCAGGTGATCTTCCAGACGGCCCGGTCCTTTGGCTCGAGCCTGGGCAGCGGCCGGCAGGTGATCGTCCGCCCCGCCGCCGTCAGCGCGGTCGGCCCCTCACCCGAGCGGTACTCCATCGTCTCCTCGATATCGCAGCGCACGGCGATGTTGGTGGCCGCCGCCGAACCCTGGTTCGTCACCGCGATGACGTAGGTCTCCTGGCTGCCCACCTCGATGGGATCGTCCTCGTCCACCACCTCCAGGAGCAGGGCCGGAATGCCCCGCACCACCGATTCGTACAGCGCCGAGGCATCGTCGCCGCAATCCGCGCTGACATGGACACGGTTGCCGAAGGTGCCCGCCGTGGCCGAACGGACGGCCAGGGCGAACTCACGTGAGGCCCCCGCCGCCAGAACGGGCAGCTCCCAGATCACCTGTGTCGGAGTCTGAGACGTCACGGCCGGACTGGCGCCCACGACCCGCACGCCGGGAGGGATCACGTCCTCGACGCGCACGTTGGTGGCCGGTGTGTCCCCGTCGTTGCTGACGGTGAAGGAATAGGTCACGTCGCGGCCGGCGTACTGGCTGGCCGTACCCGTCTGCACCACCCTCAGCCGCGGCTCGACGACCCGCGTCCCGGCCACGGCCTCCGAGGTCAGCCCCCCGGCGGCCGCGGCCACGGCCCGGTGCTCGACCGGACCGCTGCGCAGGGCACGTGTCCGGATCACGGCCTGGCGCACCTCCCCGGGCCCCAGAACGGGGACCTCGAAGACGCAGTCACGCCGGTTGTCGGCTGTCACCAGCCCCTCCGGCAGCACGTAGCGCACCTGCACCTGCGTACAGGCGCCCGTGCCGGTGTTGCGCACGGTGATGGTGACGGGGATCTCTTCACACCGACTGGACTCGGGAGGCGCCGCCAGGGAGAGGAGCAGTTCGGGCCGTATGGCCAGCACCGTGGCGCAGACCGGTACGCGGTAGGTCGCGTCGGCGCAGAACGTCAACGGCCCGAGCGCGCCGGCGACGGCCCGGGCATGGATCACAGCCGAACCCCGAACCCCGAGAGTCCCCAGGGACCAGGATACCCGTCCCGCGCCCCGGACCTCCGCCTGCGGAAACGACGCCGACAGGCTGGCCCCCGCCGGCAGGTTCTGGTACAGAATCACCTCCTCGACCGGGCAGGCCGCCAGGTTGGTCACCCGCACGCGGTAGTCGAACGCCCCTCCCTGCCGGACCTCGCGCGGCAACGCCAACTCGATGTCCAGCACACTGCTCGAAGCAACCCCCGTGGGAATCGCCTGGTGAACCACGGTCCACGCCGCCGATCCCTCACCCGGGGCCGGCGCGGCGGGCGCCGCCACGTCCGGCGCACCGGGGACCCCCCGGGCCAGCAGCAGCACCAACGCGGCTCCCCATGCACTCCTGACCATGCCTCTCCGGTCCATGACGCCCTGCCTCTCTCCGTGGCCGCACACCACCCTGCAGTCCAGAAGAAACGGGCGGCCGCGTTCTGACCGAGGCTCGCGCCGTCAGAAGCAACCGCCCGTTGCACGTCTTTGCAACGACCCCGGGCGGGCGGTTCTTCACCATGCCCGCCCCGGGTCATCACCCGATCAGTACTGGTTGGTGGACTCGGTCTCGTTGACCGGACGCTGCAGTTGCGCGGTGTTCATCTCGACCGAGAAACGCACATCGCCGGCCTTCGTGGCCTTGACCACGACACGCCACTCGGCCTTGGCCTTCGGGGCCAGGCTCGCCAGCGGCGCGAACCGGACGGTCTGCCCGGTTGCGGTCGCCTGGGTGGCACCCGAGCTGCTGACGTAGGACTGGCTGTCCTCGAGCGTGCAGGTGATGGCGATGTTGGTGTCCGCCATCGAGCCCTGGTTGGTCACCGTGATGACGTAGGTCTCCTGGCCGCCGACCTCGATCGGATCTTCGAGGTCGATGACCTCGAGCAGGACGGCCGGAATGCCCTTCACAACCGTCTGCGCCGTCGCCGCGACCGCCGCGGCACAGACCGCCTTGGTCTCGGCACGGTTGACCACCGTGCCCTGGGACACGGCCTTGACCGTGATGCCAACCGTCTTCGACGCGTTGGGGGCCATGGAACCGAGGTTCCAGGTGATCATGCCGCCGGCCGCCTGGCCGCCGTCCGTGGCGCTGACAAAGCTAACGCCCGAGGGCAGCGTGTCGGTCAGGACCGTGTTGGCCGCGACTGCGTCGCCCTTGTTCGTCACCGTGACCTTGTAGTTGATCGGGCGGCCTTCGTACACCGTCTGATCGGCGGTCTTGGTGATCGTCAGAACGGGCTGCTTGACCACGGTCGTGCTGGCCGCGTCGTCGCTGAGCCCGCCATCGGCCTTGGCCACGGCCTTGTTCTCGAAGGAACCCGTCCGGGTGGCCTGCGTGTTGACCGTGTAGGACTTGCTCTCGCCCGGATTCAGGTTGCCGACGTTGATGGTCACGTTGGTCTGGCCGTCCACGGTTTTCAGACCGGCCGGCAGGGGGTCGGTGATGACGACGTTGTTCGCCACGCCGCTGCCCGGATTGGTGACCGTGAGCTTGAGCGGGATGATGTCGCACAGCAGGACTTCGGCCGGGGCCGACTTGTCGAGGGTCAGCTTGGGCTCGACGGCCTTGACCGTGATGCACAGCTTCTCCTTGTAGGTCACGCGGGCGCAGTCCGTGAAGGTGCCGGGACCGTTGGCGGCGGCCCTGACCTTGAGGATTCTGGTGCTGTTGCCGGGCAGGGTCCCCAGATTCCAGGTGAGCAGATCACCGCTCCGGGATGCATTCGGGTCCGAGGACTTGTAGTTCAGACCCTGGGCGATGGTCTCCGTGACGACCACTTCGTCCAGCTCACACGCCGTCAGGTTGGTCACCTTGATGTGATACTCGAAGTCCTGGCCGACATTGACCACCTCGGGCGCCACCTTCTCCATCAGGATGATGCTGGTGGACGCAGTCCCCGTCGGGATCGCCTGACGGGTGAACACGTTGCCGCCATCACGGCCGACCACGGGGCAGGTGCCGCTGGGCAGCGGCGGCGGCGGGGCCGGCTTGGCCACCGGCACCGGTGCCGGCTTGGGCGCCGGCGTGGGCTCATCGAGGGAACAGCAACCGGCAACAAGTGCCAGCGCGGCGGCCATCGAGGCCGCCACCATCGTCCTCGCAAAACTCCGTTCTCTCTGCATCGCTTCGTCTCCTGAATTCTCGGCCTGCTTCAGGCCTCGCCCTTGCCGGGCTTCCTACCGGGCGACCGTCCTCCGCGGGACACTTCCATCGCCACCTGCGACGGTGCTCGTCACCCGGCTCCCGCACGATACCACACCAACATCGCCAGCAACACGAATCGGCTGAAGGCCACCAACCGGTCACACCCCGTTGTCTGCTTGAACGCCCCTCCAGCCAAGAGGGAAACGTATTACCTCCTTGCCATTCTTGACAGGATGTGACTCACACGCTACCTCTACTCTACAGCCATAAGTACAGACACGCAAGCCTGGAACCGGGTTGCATGCCGCGCTGTTTTTCCTCCACCACGGCCTGCGCTCCTTACTGGCAGGGGGGGCGGCCTGGCGTCCAGGCCGGTGTCTCATGGCGGTCGGCAGGGCTGCACCTACCCCACGGGCAGTGTGCCCGGGCGTCACGGGGACGCCGCTGCCCGGCCTCCTCACGGGCCCTGCAGCCCGAGTTCCCTCAGGGTGTTTTTTCTTCCGCGCCAACCGGGCGTCACGCGTACCCACAGGCGCAGGGAGACCGGCGTGCCACAGAGTTCCGTCAGCTTCGACTCCGCCGCCCTGCGGATGGCCTTGATCGCCTGACCTCCCCTACCGATCACAATGGGCTTGTGCGCTTCCCGTTCCAGGTGCAGCGTCGCCGCGACCTGCAGCGTCCGCGCACTCTCCTGCCAGGACTCGATGCTCACCGCCACGGCGTGCGGGATTTCCTCGCGCAGCCGTTCCAGGCAGGCCTCCCGGATCAACTCCGCGCCGATGTCCCGCTCGAAGCTGTCCGTGACCTGGTCGGGAGGGTAGAGGAACGGGCCCCTGGGGAGTGCGCTCCGCAACGCCTGACGCAGCGCCGGCAGGGATTCCGCCTGCAGGGCGCAGACGCGGAACACCGGCACATCCGGCAGCCGTGCCCGGTAGAAGGCCACGGCGGCCTCCTGGCGGTCCGGCTCGGCAAGGTCGCACTTGGTCACCACCAGCAGCACCGCAAGCCCCGAAGACGCAGCCATGGCGGCGACCATCCCATCCTCCTCGCCGGAGGCCCGCGTCGGGTCGGCAACGCACACCACGACATCCGCGTCGGCGACAGCCCCCTCGATGGACCGCACCATGGCCTGACCGAGTTCCCCCGCCGGACGGTGCACCCCGGGCACATCCAGGAACAGCATCTGGCTGTCCGCGTCCGAAACGATCCCGAGGAACCGGCGCCGCGTCGTCTGCGGCTTCGTCGAGACGGCCGCGAGATGCTGTCCCAACAGGGTGTTGACCAGGGTGGATTTGCCGCTGTTCGGACGTCCCAGCAGGGCCACGTATCCCACGTGTCCCGTGGGCCAGCGATCGTCATGGGCAGTCTGCGTCGTCATCCGCTGCCGAACAGGGCCTCCAGGGCGTAGGTCGAATGGCACTCCAGGGAGAAGAGGGTCTTCGTGCGCCCCACCCCCGGCGCCGGCACGATCCTGCGCGTGATCAGGTCCGAGAGGTCGTGGTTGTCCGCGACCCGCACCACCGCCACGATGTCGTATTCGCCGGCCACCACGTGGACCTCCGTGACGCCGGCAAAGCCGAGAAGCTGCTCGGCGAGTTCGCGCACCTTCTTGTCCTGGACCTGGATCAGCACAAATGCCGTTACCATCTTTGCATCCTCATGGAACCCGGGGCCGCGGGCACGTGTCTATGGCTGTGATGATGGATATGGAACATGGGTTATAACCCCGGCGGGTTTCCTCCCCTCCTCCCTCTCTCCTTCCCGGCCCGCCGGGGCTTTCTTTTGTGCCCCGGCCCAGCGGACGCGACCCCCCTGGGCAGCCCCAGACGACCTTACACCTCTGCTCAGAACACCCGCGCAGGCGGAAAACGAGAGGGATAGCAGGCAGGCGCCACGAGCCGAGTGGCGCCATCCGGATAGAGAGTCCCGCTCGGCTCGCGGGACCTACCTCGGGCTGCCTTGGGGTGCCCATTGCGCTGCCGCCGGGTACGGTGTTCCGAGCCTTCACACTTCGACCTCGGCCGGGCAGATGATGGAGGGATCCAGCGCCCCGTGACGCCGAGGGAAGGACACGGCGGTCACACGCCAGCCGCGGTGACGCAACACGCCGCTCCGCGGAGGATCATCCCCCGTGCGTCCGGTGACACGCAGAGCCCGAGGGTCGAAATCCGTCTCGATCTCGATGCGGCTACCCTCGTCCTCGGAGCGTACCGGCGCCACCGTGAACACGTCGTGGAGAACCCGCCGACACCCTTCGTGGATCTGGCGCGCCGCGGCCCCGACCTGGGCATCGGCATAGGAGTCGATCTGCTCCTGCAGAAAATCCACCAGACGCCCTTCGCGCTGAAACAGCGCCAGCGTGTATACGGCATCCGCCGGCAGGTTACCCCCACCCCCTGCCGCGGCCGTCACCGGCTGCCCCTCGCCAACGGCTGCGGGGCTCTCCTCCCCGGGGGCCGGCGCCGCGGCGCCGCGAGCCATGCTCCGCCAGCGCTCCGCCCACTCCGGCGAACGCAGGATCGCCCAGAACGCCGACCATGCCATACCGAATCGCCCCATGGTGTTTTCTCGTCCTTTTCCGGGAGGCAGACGGCCCATCCCGACCTCGGGTCAGGCGCCGCTGTCCGCGCCCCGGCGCCGGGTCCTCAGTCGTCGCGTCGGAACACGCCGGCGCGCAACAGGTAGTAGGCCAGGATCAGGAGGGCGTTGACCGCCGCCGCCACATAGGTCAGAAATGCCGCCTGCAGGACCTTGGCCGCGGCCATGCCCTCCCGCGTGCTCACGATCCCGGCCTGCACCATGCCACGTCTCGCCCGCGCGCTGGCATCCCATTCCACCGGCAGCGTGACCAGCGCGAACAGAACCGCAAGAGAGAAGAGCAGTGCCCCCGCCAGAATCAGAGACTTCGAGTGGAAGATGAAGCCGACGATGATCAGGATGTAGGACAGGTTGCTGCCGAAACTCGTCACCGGAACCATGGCCGTACGCAGGCCCAGCAGCGCGTACCCCCGGGCGTGCTGGAGGGCGTGACCCGCTTCGTGGCAGGCGACCCCGATCGCGGCGAGCGACGTCTGTCCGTAGACCTCCGGACTGAGCCGCAACGTCCGGCTCAGGGGGTCGTAGTGGTCGCTCAGCATGCCCCGCGTCGCCTCGATCCGGACCTCGGAAACGCCCTCTGCCGCCAGCATCCGCCTCGCGGCTTCCGCACCCGTGTAGCCGTGGTCCGACGGCACCCGGGAGTAGGTCGCAAAGGTACTCTTCACATAGAACGAGGCCAGCATGGCCAGAACCAGCCCGGGAAGGGCAAAGAGGAGATAGAGAGGGTCATACCACCACATCGGTCCGCATGCTCCTGAACACGTTCCGCACTCACCGGCGCCAGCCGCCGGGAACATCGCGTGTACCCTAGCGTCACCGCTCCGGTTTGTCCACCGCTGCTCCAGCGGCGGCAGGGCGGTTTCAAGATCCGTCGAATCGCTTCCCGCCGCCACTGCCCTTGCGGCAGTGGAGCGCCGATTCGGGGTGAGGGAGCGCGGCCGCG
>JAFGRS010000307.1 GCA_016935045.1 Lentisphaeria bacterium
GAGGCTTCGGTCCGCCTCCAGCTGGGAGAAGCGCGCGTCCTCTGGCAGGGAATGGAGGCGGATGACGAGCTGGTTCCCGTGCACATCGAGCCGCGCCGCACCGGGATCACCTCCGCGGCGGTGGCGCCGCTGCGCGGTGTGCCGGCGCTGACGATCGACGGCAAACCCCACAACGGCATGGTGTACACGGCCTACGGCCCCAGCACGCAGGTGTTTGCGGAATTCGCCCGGGCGGGCGTGACCCTGTTCAGCATCTGCGGCACGCCCACCGAATCGGGGTACGGACTGAGCCGCACAAGCTGGACGGCCCCCGACGTCTACGATTTCAGCCAACTCGACGAACGCGTCATGATGGTCCTGGGAGCCGCCCCCGAGGCCCGCATCTTCCCGAGGCTCTACCTGCATGCCCCGAAGTGGTGGAGCGACCAACACCCCGACGACCTCGTGCTTGCGGATCCCGGGGACGGCAACCCGAAGCTCTTCCTCCACAGCGGCGGCAAACCGGCCCCCAGTTGGGCCTCCCAGGCCTGGCGCCAGGACACCATCCGGGGACTGGAACGGCTGATCGAACACGTCCGTACCAGCCCCTATGCCGACCGCATCATCGGCTACCACCTGGCCAGCGGCACCACCGAGGAATGGATGATGTGGGGAGCCAACGAGAACGAATGGGTGGACTACTCGCCTGTCAATGCCGCCGCCTTCCGCAACTGGCTGCGCCGGCGCTATGGACAGGAAGAACGCCTGCGCCGGGCCTGGAACGACCCACGGGTCACCTTTGGCAACGCCCGGGTCCCGACCCGTCAGCAACGTGCCGCGTCAGCCCTGGGCGCCCTCCGCGACCCCGACAAGGAACAACCCGTCATCGACTTCACGCTCTACAACTCCGACCTGGTGGCGGAGACCATCGCCACCTTCGCGGCCGCGGTCAAGGAGATGACCGGCCGCACCAAACTCGTGGGGGTCTTCTACGGCTACCTGCTCCAGCTCTGCGGCGAGCAGCGGCAGCAGAACGCCGGCCACCTGGCCCTGGAACGGGTCCTGGCCTGCCCCGACGTCGACTTCCTCTCCAGTCCCACCAGCTATGCCTTCCGCCAACTCGGCGGGAAGGGTACAAGCCACTTCATGTCCCTGACCGACAGCGTGAAACGACACGGGAAGCTGTGGTTCGACGAGAACGACATCCGCACCTCCCTCTCGCCCGGAGACGTGGGGGGCTGGGGCAAGCCCGAGAACCTGGCGGGAGATCTGCTGCAGCAGGACAAGGAGTTGGCCAATGTGCTCGCGAACGGGGTGGCGCAGTGGTGGTTCGACGTGGGGCGCAACCGCTACGACGACCCCGCCCTCATGGCGCACATCGCGGGGCTGGTGGCTGCCGCCGACCGCGCCGCCGAAGGCCACCGCGGCCCGGTGGACCAGGTGGCTCTGGCGGTGGACGAGAGCAGCCTCTGCCATCTGCGCACCGGTCATGCCATGGGGCGTCATCTCCTCGTCGGGCAATTGCCCTCCCTGCACCGGCTGGGGGCGCCGGTCGGCCACTACCTCACGGCCGACCTGCCGCTGCTGCGAAGTCACCGCATGGTCATCCTGCCCACCTCCTTCGCTCCCTCGAAACGGGACCGGGAGGCAGTCGAAACGCTGAAGAATGACGGTCGTGTCCTGGTCTTCCTGTACGCGCCGGGAGTCTACGGCGCCGAGGGGCGTTTCGACCCCGCGGCGGCGGAAGCCTTCTGCGGCATCCGCCTCGCACGCCTCGCCGACTCCGACCGTCCCCTCTCCGTCACTCTGGAAGGCGACCGCGTGGCCGGCATTCCTGCCGGAACCAGCTATGGCATCTCCCAGAGCGTCAACCCCGTCTTTGCCGCGACGGCGGGGGATGTGGAAGTCCTGGGCCGCCTGCCGGATGGGTCCCCGGGGCTGGTCCTGCGGCGGTTCCCGTCCTGGACGGCCGTCTTCTCGGCCGCTCCCCTGCTGCCGGCCCGGGCCTGGCGAGCCCTGGCGCAGCAGGCCGGCGTCCACCTCTACATCGACACACCGGACGTGGTCTGGGCAAGCGGAGACGTGCTGGCCGTCTGCGTCGACGAACCCGGGCAGCGGGTCCTGCATCTGCCGCGGCGTGCCGAGGTACTGGACCTCTATACCGGGGAGCGCATCACCCCGGACGGTGACCGGCTGCCCCTGGACTTCGCGGCGCAGAGCACCCGCCTGCTGCGGCTCCTCGGAGAATAGACCCGGCACCGACGCCGGCGGCACGCGGCCCGATCGGAAGCGGAAAGCAGGCAACAGGTACGGACCATGGACACCACGCCGAGACCCGGCATGGACCGGGGCGGAGCGGCCCGGAAGCCCGGCACGATGGGACCCAGGCCATGAAGTGGGAGGTCGCAGTGGACAACCGTCGAGAATGAGGTCACCCACGTCGGACACCATGGCCAGGCACGGCACGGAATACGATCCTCCAGACAGCCCCGGCTCCGTGGGCTGGGTACAGCCACACACCGTGCGGCTGGCAACCGCGGAGCAACCCCTTGCCCTCGAACTCGGCGGCAGCCTCGGACCCGTGGACGTCGAGTTCGAAACCTGTGGCAAGCTGAACGCGCCCCGGGACAACGCCATCCTGGTCTGCCACGCCCTGAGCGGCGACGCGCACGTCGCGGGATGGGACCGCGGGGCGGCGGCCGGCGGCCGGGAGTATCGCCTGCACAAGCCGGGGTGGTGGGACAGCGTGGTGGGACCCGGCAAGGCGCTGGATACACGGCGCTACTTCGTGCTCTGCTCGAACATCCTGGGGAGCTGTTACGGCACGACGGGGCCCTCGAGCGTGGACCCCAACACCGGTCGGCCCTACGGCCTGCGTTTCCCGCTGGTTACCGTGTCGGACTGGGTGCGCCTGCAGGCACGGCTGCTGGATGTCCTGGAAATCGGTAGGCTCTGCGCCGTGGTCGGTGGGTCTCTGGGTGGCCAGCAGGCCATCGAGTGGGCCCTGGCATTCCCGGAACGCGTGCGCAAGTGCATGGTGTTGGCCGCCGGTCCGCGGCTGTCCGCACAGGGCCTGGGCTTCAACACCGTGGGACGCCATGCGGTGATGCACGACGCCGACTTCCAGGGCGGCGAGTACTACCCATCCGGGGCTCCCCGCGACGGCCTGGCCGCGGCCCGCATGCTGGCCCACCTCACCTATCTCTCCGAAAAGGGGATGGATGCCAAGTTCGGCCGCAGGCTCCAGGAGGGCGCCCGCGCCCGCAGCGGCTTCGGCATCGAGTTCCAGGTCGAGAGCTACCTGGATTACCAGGGACGGTCCTTCGTGCAGCGCTTCGACGCCAACAGCTACCTTTACATCACCCGGGCCATGGATTACTACGACGCGGCCCTGCGTTGGGGGGAAGGGGACCTGGTGGCGGCCTGTTCCCGCGTCCGTGCCGAGGTAATGGTGGTCTCGTTCTCGACGGATTGGCTCTACCCGCCCGAGCAGTGCCGGGAGTTCGCCCTTGCCCTCATGCGCAACCGCATCCCGGTCACCTACCTCGATGTCCAGACCGACTACGGTCACGATGCCTTCCTGGTCGAAACCGATACGGTAAGCCGATTGCTGAGAGGCTTCCTGACGGCCGCTCGGGAGGACTCGTCCATCGCGCGCTGCGCCCGCCGAGGAGGGTGCTCACGATGCTGAACACACCCCGCTTGCCACACCCGGTCATCGAAGCCCTGGCACGGCCGGATGCCGACGCCAACCTGGGCGACCTGACGCGGCTCGCGGCGGCCCCTCCTCCCCAGGATACGCCCGGCGTGCGGGATACCTGGCACCGTTGGCAGGACCCCATCATCGAGGACCTCGTGGGCGCGGGCGATACCGTGCTTGACCTCGGCTGCGGCGACGGCGAACTGCTCGAACGTCTCGTGCGCACCAAAGAAATCTGCGCCCAGGGCGTGGAACTGGACCAGGAGGCCGTCCTGCGCTGCATCGAACGGGGCGTACCCGTCTTCCATGGGGACCTGGATGAGGGCCTGCGCGGATTCCCGGACCGCAGCTTCGACGTTGTCATCCTGGAAGAAACCCTGCAGACGCTGCACCACCCCGTGCCCCTGCTCGAGGACATGCTCCGTGTCGGCCGTTGCGGCGTGGTGTCGTTCCCCAACTTCGCCCACTGGCGCGTCCGCTTCGCCTTCGGTACGGGAGGCCGCATGCCGGTGACCGGCGCCCTCCCCCACACCTGGCACGACACGCCCAATATCCACCTCTGCAGCATCCGGGATTTCGTCGACTGGACGATCCGGGCCGGGGTCCGCGTATTGGATGCCCACGTCCTCGTGGACGGCACCCCGCGCCAACTCCGGGAAGCGGACAACCTCCTGGCCGCGGAAGCACTGTTTGTGGTCGACCGGCCGGGCGGCCGGAGCAAGGACAGCGGACCCAGATGACACCCGCCCAGGACGACCATGCCAGGCTGGAGCAAACCGCCTACAGAAAATTCATGGACGTGGTCGCCGGCCGCCGGAGCTGCCGACGCTACGATGGCACACGGCCCGTCCCGCGAGAACTCATCGAAGACTGCCTGGAGGCTGCGCGCCTGGCGCCCTCGGCCTGCAACCGACAGCCCTGGCGTTTCGTGGTCGCCGATGACCCGCAGACCGTCGCCCGGATCCGCACCGAGGCGCGGATGCCCGCGTTGGTCCACCCCTGGTGGGATGAGGTACCCGTCTTCGTGGCGCTGTGTGCCCGCCTCGACCTGGTGACCCATCGCGTGGCGCCCGCCGTGTCGGGCATTCCCTACTACCTGATCGATGCGGGGATTGCCGGAGAGCACTTCGTCCTGGCTGCCGAGAGCCTCGGCCTCGGAACCTGCTGGATCGGTTGGTTCCGCGCCCGGGCCGTCGCCCGGATCCTCGATGTCCCGCGCCGCATCCGCGTCCTGTCCCTCCTCACCGTCGGCTGGCCGGCAACCGACATGGAACCACGACAGCAATCGCGCCTGCCCCTCGACCAAATCGCCTCCTGGAACCGCTGGAACAGCACCCGGGAGGGGAAGTAGACCCCCTCCGAAGCCGACCCCGCCACCTCCGCGTCCAAGATTCGGCAGCACGCCGCCCCCTGCCCGCCAACGGCCGCGACAGCTTCCGCGGTCCACCGCTGCCTCCGCATCACAGACCCTTCCCCGGGAGCCTGCCCACGGAGGAATCTGCCCACGCTCCCCGGTCCACACTTTGCAAAGTGTGGCCCCCATGAGTGCGACAGGGACTTCTCCCGTGAACCTCCACAAGTGCTCTTAGAGAAGGACGTTAAAAATTGTGGACCAAAGGTATACGACACAGAGTTTTGGGTCGGAGTTCGGTAGTTCTCATCGGTCCACACTTTGCAAAGTGTGGACCGAAGGAATGGTACACGGCCTCTCCCCTGCACGTCCGGCAGGGATCGCGCGGCAGCGGGTTTGCGCGGCGGGGTTCTGGGAGGCGGGTCTCGCCCGACATCGGCCGTGTGGGCTGTTTCAGAGTGTAGTGCCGAAGTCGGCGCCTAGGCGTTTGAAGAGCTTATGGTTGGCGCCGGGAAACGGGTATTCGTGCAGGCGTTCCCAGGGCACCCAGGCGGTGGGCCGGTCGCAGCGCAGGTCGGCCGGATCGCAGGCAAGTTCGCAGCGGAAGGTGGTCATGGTCATGCGGAAGTGGCTGTAGGCGTGCTGCACCGCAGCCACTTGGCCGCGCGCCCGGACGCGCAGGTTCACCTCCTCGAGCATTTCCCGCTCGACGGTCTGTACCAGGGATTCGCCGGGTTGCTGCTTTCCCCCGGGAAACTCCCAGAGCCCCCCCAGCATCTGGTCTTCGCTCCGGCGGGCGATCAGAACCTTGCCGGCGTGTGCCAGCAGCCCTATGGCAACCTGCACATGCGGGACGGCGCGGCGCGGCGCCTTCACCGGGTACGCATCCACGCTTTCCGCAGCAAGGGCCAGGCACTCTTCCGCCAAGGGGCAGGCACCGCAACGGGGGGCCCGGGGTGTGCATACCAACGCCCCCAGCTCCATCAGGCCCTGGTTGAACGCGGACGGGTCGCCTGACTGACGAGCCACGCCCTCCAGGAGCTCTGCCACCCGCCGCCGCGCGGGATCCCGCCCGATGTCCTCCGCCAACATCCGGAAGCGGGCCATCACGCGCAGAACATTGCCGTCCACTGCCGCGTAGGGAAGCCCATAGGCAATGCTGGCGATGGCGGCAGCCGTATAGACACCCACCCCGGGCAGACGCCGGAGCGACGCGACGTCCGCGGGCAGTTCCCCGCCCCAGTCCCGGACCAGCATGGCCGCGGCTCGGTGCAGGTTGCGGGCCCGACCGTAGTAGCCCAGCCCCTCCCAAAGCCGGAGGACGTCGTGCAACTGCGCTGCGGCCAGGTGCCGCACGCTGGGAAAGGCCTGCAGAAAACGCTCGAAGTAGGGCCGCGCAGCAGCCACCCGGGTCTGCTGCAGCATGACCTCGCTGACCCAGACGCGGTACGGCGACGGGTTCGAGCGCCAGGGCAGGACACGTCGGTGCCGGCGGAACCAGGCCTGCAGACGTGTCGCCCAGGGGACTTCGTCGGCCATGCGTGTGCCTTTCCGATGCGGACCCCGGAGCATAGCCCGGGCCGTGCTCGCGTCAAGGGGCCGCAGGCGGAAGCCCGTCCCTTGCCGGCAGGGCCGTGAGGACTCGGGAAGCGGCTCGAAAGGAACCTGACCCGCCACTGCCCCGCACGCGCCGCCGGCGGGGAGACCTCCCGTATTCCGTGCTGCGTTGCCTCGGCCCACAGTGTCCGCCTGCCCCTGCTTTCACCGGAGACGGTTGACCCCGTCGCCTCGGCGTGTACAGTAGAGTTCCGGAGAGTAAAGGGAAAGGAGGGGTCGGCAAGGCGAGGCAGGAATCGCAGGTTCGCGGGAATGGCGTTTTTCATCCCGCGGAATCGGATTGCCTGAAATCGATGGCGCCCATGGACAGAACGCGCAAGACCAGAGCTCAGTTGATGGCCGAGCTCGAAGAACTGCGTCGCGAGGTCAACCTCCACATCCGCGGGGAGGATGATGCCACCCGCGCGGAGGAGGCGATGTGGGAGACCCAGATCGGCCTGCTGGCGCTGTTCAACAACCTGCCCGGGATGGCCTATCGCACCGCCGTCGATCCCACCACCCCCTCCGGCCTGCACGTCGAGTTCGTCAGCGCCGGATGCCTGAAACAGACCGGCTACGCGGCGGAA
>JAFGRS010000308.1 GCA_016935045.1 Lentisphaeria bacterium
CGCGGCCGCGCCCCCTCCCCGCCCTCCGATCGGCGCTCCACCGGGACAAGCCCGGCGGCGGCGTTGGGATCTTGAAACAGCCCTGGGTAAGGACCTCTGAGCCTGGCGCGGGGACTCTCCCGGGTCTATGTTCTCCGGTCCCCGCGCCTCCCGGGGTGGGATGGTGCCGCGGGGCGAGGGTCTGGCCATGCGTGTGACCATCGATCGGGTCGGGGCCGATTTCGAACGCGAACCCCTGGTTCGTCCCTTCGGCTTCAAGGGCGCCTATGTGACGGAAATCTGGCAGACCGTCGCCGGGATGCAGTCCTCCGGCGGACACCGGGCCGCCTGCCTCAACACCCAGAGCGTGCTGTGGTCCGACGCGGAACTCTTCGCCCGGCATACCGAGGCCGCCGGCAACGGCCTCATGTTCGCCATGACCGAGTTCGCCCTCCAACAGGCCAGAGGACGCTCCTTCGAAACCCCCTTCGACCTCCTCGACGAACTCCTCCCGGAAACCTACGAATACGGCCGGCAACTGACCCGGAAGCAGGACCTCCGCCTGACCTTCGCCCTCAATGCCCTGGTGGGGGTGGACGCCGCCGCCTGGGTCCTCTACGCCCGCGAGAATGGCCTGGCCTCCTTCGACGAGATGGTGCCGTCACGCTACCGCACGGCCCTCGACCACCGGCACCGGCGGGTGGCCTGCATCCCCCTCATGGCCTATGCCATCCCCATGCCGGAGATCGCCCAACACGTCGAGGAGGGCTTCTTCTTCCTCAAGGTCAAGATCGGCTCCGATCCGGACAGGGACGGTGACCGCGAAAAGATGCTGCGCTGGGACATGGCCCGTGTCCAGGCCATCCACGAAGCCATCGGGCGGCGGGAAACACCCTATACCAGCAACGGGCGCATCCCCTACTACTTCGACGCCAACGGCCGCTACGACAGCAAGGACCGGCTGTGCCGGTTCCTGGACCACTGCCGGCGCATCGGGGCGTTCGAGCAGATCGCCATCATCGAGGAGCCGTTCCCGGAGGAGTATCGCGAGTCGGTTGCCGACCTCGGCGTCCGCATCGCCGCCGACGAGAGCGCGCACAGCGATCGCGACGTCGAGGAACGCATCGGGCTGGGCTACGGCGCCATCGCCCTGAAACCCATCGCCAAGACCCTGAGCATGACCCTGCGCATGGCCGACGTGGCGCACCGGGCGGGGGTACCCCTGTTCTGTGCCGATCTCACCGTGGGGCCCATCCAGGTGGACTGGAACAAGAACGTCGCCTGCCGTCTGCCGCCTCTGCCGGGGATGGCGGTCGGGGTCGTGGAGACCAACGGCCACCAGAACTACGCCCGCTGGCCCGTGCTGCAGGGGTTCCACCCGTGCTCCGGTGCGGCCTGGATGACGCCCCGCGAAGGCTGCTTCGTGCTGGACGACGATTTCTATGCCCGATCCGGCGGGATCCTCCAGGACTCCCCCCATTACCTGGACCTCGCCTTCGGGACGCACTGATACCCGCCGCCTGCGGGGGTATGCCGAATGGAAGCCGGGTCCTCCGCAACCCGGCATCGCCGCTCGAGCTTCGGCAAGGCTCAGGTTCTGCGAGAGAGCGCCTCCCTCCCTGGAGCCCGGGGGGAGGTCAGAGACCCAGGTTCCCCTGAATGCGCAGCACCGAACCATCCCGGGAAACCGAGATATCGCGGTCGGGAAAAGCCTCCCCCAGCTCCCGCCGCAGCGCTTCCGCGGCATGGACCAACACCGCCTCACGCTGATTCTCGGACAGCGCCTCCCGCGCCGACGTGCGCACATCCACGACATATCCGGGCCCTGCCTGAGCCACGATCCCGAGGGAGAACTTCGCGTCGAGACTGAAGAGCCCGTCGTACTTCGGGTTGGCGGCAGTGCCCGCCGGCTGCCGGTGGGGGGCACGGGACAGACGTTCGGCAAACGCTTCTTCGAGTTCCGCGTCGACACGGTGCAGGGCTTCGTTGAGGCGTTTCTCCCAGGTTTCCAGGCGTGTTCGCGTCATCGGTGCTACGTGCGTTGCCCATAGCCGGCAGCGCTGCCGCGGCGGCCGCCGGCCCATTCTCTGTCCTCTTCCATCCTCTCCGCCCTGCCCGAGCGACGGCGAAGGGCCGTAGACCCGTTACGACAATGTGTCCCCCAGAACCGGCTGCGTCAACCCCCCCCGATCCGGCGACTCGGTTCCCGCCGCCATTGTCCCTGCGGCAGTGGAGCGCCGATTCGGGGTGAGGGGGCACGGCCGCGCCCCCCCCCGTACCCTCCCATCGGCGCTCTACCGGGACAAGCCCGGCGGCGGCGTTCGGCATTCCGACAGTCTGCGCCTATGGGGTGGCGGGGCGCCATCGGTAGGGCGGATGGTCGCCCAGCCGCCAGGGCCCGGGGTGCCGCCCGGGGACCGTGCGGCGAGGGGAGATGGACGGGATGGACCCTCTGGACGGGATGGACAGACCCCCTACATCTCTGCCGTACGAGGCCCCATCCCGTCCATGGGGTCCGTGTCGTCCCTTCCTCCCGCGCTCGCCGCGTACGCTTGCCCGGGCCAGGTCCGCCTCCCCCGACACAAGCCAAGGAGAGGGGGGGAGACAACCCCTGTGGCCGCCGGCGCCGCAGGCAGTTCCCGCTCGGTCAGTGCATCTCGACGGCGCAGGGGCCGATCCCCGGCCGGTAGAAGTTGAACTGCACGTTGGGATGGTCCGCCAGCAGGCTCATGGGCACGGCGCTGTCCGCGATCCCCTTGGAGATCATGAAGGTGGTCAGCCGCATCCCGAAGGCATTGTCGTGGCATCCGGCCTGCCAGATGGAGACCTTCTCCGCCTTCCAGGTTTCCCGGGGGCCGACGGTCGCGGCCTGAGTGGGCACCAGGGCGATGTTGCCGCCGCCGGAGGTGCGCGCGTTCTGCATGACGGTCATGGGGTGCAGGTCCACGATGCGCGTCGCCAGCCGGCGGTACTCCGTCGGGGGAGGGGGAGCGTCGACATGGGCGCCCGTCCGTTTCAGGGGATCGTTGAAGGCCCAGTGCTTCACGTCGCCCTGGCCTCCCTGCATGAGCACACAGCGCACCTGGTCGTAGGTGGCGCTGTAGGCCGCCAAGTCCCCGGTGGGGAAGTGCAGATTGGCCACCGGCAGGCGCAGCTCGGGGCGGATGCGGTGGAAGCACATCTCGAGGTCGCACTTGGCGAAGGAGAGGGGGTGGTCCATGCCCACCGCCACGCCGTCCTCGACCCATTCGTCCATGCCCCAGAAGTGGGCTTCGAGACGGCCCAGATCGAGGTCCATGGCGTTGACCACCCGGGCTACCAGGGGCAGTTGCTCGGTGGGGCCGATGGGACCGCAGACGCCGCAGGGGTTGTCGGGCGTCGACCGGCGCCAGGCCTCGATGTACTCGAGGGCCTCCGCCAGGTAGAACTCCTCGATCGTGTCGTACATGACCACCCGGAAACCCGGCCTCCCGAGCCGCGCCATGTCCTCCACCGTCAGGGCGGCGACATCCCGAACCAGGTCGTCTTCGAGGGTGGTGTAGTCCCACCACTCCGGAGCCACAACGCTACGTTTCCGCATCTCCGGTGTCCTCCTTCGCATGCCGCACAGCGTTCCATGGCTGTGGACGTCCATCCTCATCCCGGCCCGGGCACGCTCTGCTCCGCGGGACGCGCCTGCCGCAGCGACAGAACCGCCAGCACGATGAGCAGGACAGCCATGGCCAGGAGGAAGAGAGTCGCCAGGACCAGGGCAGGACGCTTGCCCCAGTTGGAGCCGAACAGCACCACCAAGGCCCAGCCGCTGATGGCGACCATGAGCACCATCGGCAACAACGCCACCAGGTAGGGCAAGCGCCTGCGGATGAGATACAGCGACACGGCCAGCAGCGTCAACGCCGCCAGGAGCTGGTTGCTGGCGCCAAAGACGGGCCAGATGGTCATTCCCTCGCCGCTCAGCGCCAGGTAGCCGGCCACGGCCACGGCAACGGCCGTGGCGACCCATGGGTTCCCCAGGTGCCGCCGCAACGGTCCCAGACCGACGGACGCCCCCATGCCTCTCGGCAGGAACAGCTCCTGCCAGGCAAACCGGGTCAGGCGGGTGGCCGTGTCCAGCGTGGTCAGCATGAAGGCGGAAATCGCCAGGGCGACGAAGGTCGTTCCCGCCTGGATGGGTATGCCCAGCCGGGTCGCGAAGGTGGCCAGGCCGCCGGCGAAGGCCGCCACGCTGCCCTTGCCCACGATGATGGCCCGATACTCGTCCCCGGTCAGATAACCCACGCTGATCAGAGCCATCACCGCCAGCAGACCCTCCACAAGCATGCCCCCGTAGGCCACCGGAAGAATGTGTGCTTCGCGATCCACCTGCTTGGCGCTGGTCCCCGAGGCCACCAGGGCATGGAAGCCGCTGCAGGCGCCGCAGGCCACCGTCACAAAGAGCAGCGGAAACAGCATCCCGGGCTGGCCGGAGGGATCGGTGGCGGACCAGCCGGCCCAGGCGGACATCTGCAGGCGAGGGGCGGTCGCCAGAATCCCGGCAAACCCGAGAAGAATCATGGCATAGAGCAGATAGCTGTTCAGGTAGTCGCGCGGCTGGAGCAGAATCCAGACCGGGACCACCGAGGCCACGAAGACGTACGCGAAAAGCACCAGCAGCCAGAACGTCTGGGCGACGGCAGAGGCCCGGGCCCGAACCACCGCTCCCACGAAGGCTTCGGCGGCCGCGGCCGCTCCGCGGTCGTCGGCGCCCAACGCCCGAAGCCCCAGGCGCGCCGCCGCCTCCGCACCCGCGCGCAGAACGCTCAACTCGACCTCGCCGCCGCCGGGCAATCCGCCAAGCGCGGCCGACACCGCGTC
>JAFGRS010000309.1 GCA_016935045.1 Lentisphaeria bacterium
CCGATGGCGCCCAACGCCCGGATCGCCGCCCCGCGCACCCCTTCGTCCGCCGCGGAAAGCCACTCCGCTGCCGCCCCGGCGTATTCCCGGGCCCCGCGTTCTCCGAGCACTTCGAGGACCCGTGTCTGTGCCACGGGGGTCAGGGCATCGAGGTCAGCGACGATTCCGGCCAGGACTTCGGGCATGTCCACGATCCGGAGCAGGCCTGCGGCCGTGCCCGCCAGCGTGGCATTGCGGTCGTCGATGGCCTGGCGCAGCGCCGCTGCCGTCGCCGGATGGCGGCTCCGGGCCATGCCCTGCAGCGCCGCGGCGCGGTCACGCCTGTCGAGGGGGGCTTCCCAGAGTTCGGCGCAGATCTCCCCCGCCGCCTCCCCATGACCCCCCGCGAACAGCCGTTGCGCGGCCAGCAGGAGCGCGTCGGTCCGCGCCCGGTCGGCAGCGGCCGGCGGCCCGGCTCGACGCACGGCCGCGGCGGCTGCCGGCGTCCCGATCTCGGCCAGGGCCAGAAGGACCGCTTCCTGGAGGACGGGGTCCGCTGCCTCCCGCATCCCGTCCAGGGCCGGGACGGCCTGCACGTCCCGCAGGACCCCGATCGAGCGCACGATGCCGAGGCGGGCATTCCCCTCGGAGTGGGGAAGCGCCTCGCGCAGGGCCTGACGCGCGGCAGCCGTGCCGATGCCTTCCAGCGCTGTACGGGCCAGGTCCACGCGGCGTGTGTCCCCGGAACGCAGCCATGGGACCAGGGCCGGGAGGGAGGTGTCGTCGCCCACCCGTGCGAGTTCCCGGCACACGAAGAGAGCTGCCTCGGGAGTCAGGTCCGGCGCCTGGAGGACAGCCGCGAGGCGGGCGGCCATGCCCCCGCGGCCCGCCGCGCTGGCGGAAGCGCGGGAGATCTCGTCACGCAGCCGTCGCGGCACGACCGGATCGGCGTCCGCGCCGTGAGACGGCAGGGCCTCCCATGCCTCCCCGCCGGCCGGGTCGGCGGCGGCCCCCATGGCGGGGGAAAGGGCAACGAGACAGACAACGACGACAGCCCACGGCCCACGCCGCCGCCGCTTGCCGCTGCAGCAGATCGGCCCCGGGCTGTTGCCCGTGCTCTGGCTGTTCATCCCGACACACCTCCTTGCCTCGGCGGGCCGGGGGCGGGATCCGTTCCCCCCGCCGCGCACGGCCGACACCCCGCCCCTTACTCATCGTCTCAGAATCGTCTGTACCCGCGAATCTGTGCCCGCGAGGCCGTGCGCGCGGTCCAGCCAGACAGGAAACGCTCAGTACACCGCCCAGGGCGAGCGCAGGGCCCGGCCCAGCATGCGGCTGGCCGTCTCGTCCCCGGGAAAACACTCCGTTTCCCAATCCCAGGTCAGTCGCCGGCCAAGGCGGGCCGCGATGTCCGCGACCAGCGTCAGGGTGGTGGCGCGGTGGCAGGCCTCGACCGGGGCCACGGGGTCGCGGCGGCTGAGAACTGCCTGCGCGAAATCGGCGTGATGATGGGTGGATTCCTGCAGTCGGATGGCGCCCGGACCCGGATGCCGCTCGAGAAGGGCCGGGTCACTGGCCTGGATGCGGCCCCGGTCCACGTGGACCCAGCCCTCGCTGCCCGTGAATCGGCAGCCGTGGCCCGGGCTCTTCGCGTCGTCTACGAAGCGGAGCTGCAGGCCCGAGGCCGACGTCACCGTGATGTCCCACGCAAAGGCTACGTCGGCCGTGCCCTGGAAGTACTCGGCCGTGCCCTCGATCTCGACCCGGCCCCGCCCGAGTTCCGGCATGCCCCACAGCGCGATGTCGAGGTGATGAACACCCCAGGAGGGCAGCCAGCCCCGGCAGAAGTGGCTGACGAAGTACCATTGGTAACTGCACATGCCGCGCCGGTAGGGCACCCACTGGGACGGCCCCAGCCAGAGTTCGTAGTCCAGGTCCGCGGGGGGCGCCTCGACGGGCCATACCCCCGCCGCGGCGGCGCCACGCCCCCCCGGCACGCCGACATGCACCTGGCGCACTTCTCCAAGGCAGCCGTTGCGGGCCAGTTCGCAGGCCTGACGGAACTTGGGGTCGGAACGCTGCTGCGTGCCCGCCTGGAAGACGCAGCCGTGCCGACGCACGGTGTCCACCAGCGCCCGGCCCTCGCGCACCGTATGGGTCAGAGACTTCTCGCCGTAGACGTCCTTGCCAGCCTTGGCGGCCATGGCCATCTGCACCCCGTGCCAGTGTTCCGGGGTGGCAATGAACACCACGTCGATATCCGGCCGGGCCAGGACCTCGCGGAAGTCCTGCGTCACCATGCACCCCTTGTATGCCCCCGTTTTCCGCTCCTCGGCGTAGGCGTTCTCCACCCAGTCGCGGACCTTCTCCGCCTTGGAACGGAAGACATCGCAGACGGCCAGCAACTGGAACTGCCGCAACTGCACCGCGGCCTGACAATGCCCACTGCCCCTGGAACCCACCCCGATCACGGCCGCTCCGAGACGCGCACTCGGGGACTGCGCCCTCAGCAGCCCCGAAGGCAGAATCAGCGGCGCCGCCGCCATGCCCCCGATTCCCGAGACCAGAAACCGCCGCCGACTGACCACCGGGACACTCCCGGGAACGGCTGGCCCCGCCGGCGGCCCCGGAGCCCTTCCGCCCATCCCCACCGAACCGCTGCCCTTGCCGCCCTCGCCGCTCACAGGATACCCCCGCAAAGCTGTACCGCACCGCGTCCTGCCCACCCGGAACGCTGCCAGACACGCCGGAAGACGCGCGGCCGACGCCGCCACCAGCCTCCAGGCAAAATCACCACCCGATCCCCCGAAGTCAAGTCGAGGCCAGCCGGACGCAGGGCTGTTCCAAGATCCGGTGAATCGGTCCCCGCCGCCACTGCCCTTGCGGCAGTGGAGCGCCGATTCGGGAGAAGGGGGGAAGATCGGTGCCCGCATCCCCGCCGCCACTGCCCTTGCGGCAGTGGAGCGCCGATTCGGGAAGAGGGAGCGCGGCCGCGCCCCCTCCCCGCCCTCCTATCGGCGCTCCAGCGGGAGAAGCCCGGCGGCGGCGTTGGGATCTGGAAACAGCCCTGAGCCGGACGCCGTAACCCCTCAGTGAGAACACGAAAGACCGGGAAATCGGCTCGGGAAGGGGCTGTGGCCACAGAACTCGGTTGGATTTGGAGTGTGGAGCAGGCATCTGGCCTGTCGTTCCGGCAGCGCAGGCGGGACGCCCGCGCCACTTTGGGGACATTCAACGGAATTCTTTGGCCATAGGGAAGGGGCCTTCCCTGAGTCAGCCCTGATCCGGACGCTGCCGCCA
>JAFGRS010000310.1 GCA_016935045.1 Lentisphaeria bacterium
GGAAGCCAAGCCGGTGGAAGCCAAGCCGGTGGAAGCCAAGCCGGTGGAAGCCAAGCCGGTGGAAGCCAAGCCGGCCGAGAAGAAGGCCGACGACTGATCCCGTCCGCGACTCTTCGCGGCGTGGGACGCCTCCGCATCGCCTGCGTCCCGCGGGCACGTCCGGATGGCCCGCGACTCCTCGCGGCGTGGGACGCTTCCGCATCGCCTGCGTCCCGCGGGCACGTCCTCTGGTCAGCGGCCTGGAGCGGGCACACCCCTCTGGACCAGGGGGGCCTGTCCCCATGGTCTCAGAGTGATCGGCTTCCCTCACTCTGTGCCCGCAAGGCCGCGGCCGGTCCAGCCCAGTATGGGACGTTGGTATGAGAGGCCGCCGGTGCTGTTGTCCGCACCCGGAGATGGGTCCCGATGCCGGAACTCCCTGAGGTGGAAACCGTGCGGCGGAGTCTGGAGCCGCGCCTGCTGGGGGCGGTGATCCGCGACGTGTCCGCCAGTGTGGACAATCTGCGTCTGCCGGTGAACGTCGATACGCTTCGGCGGTTCTGTTGCGGTCGGCGGATCTGTGCGCTGCGGCGGCGGGCGAAGTTTCTGGTGGTGGTGTTTGACAACGGCGCCGGGCTCATTCTCCACCTCGGCATGACGGGCGCCTTCCGGATTGTTCCCGAGAGCACTCCCTACACGGTTCACGAACGGGTGGCGTGGACGTTGAGCGGGGGTCGCAGTTGGCGTTTTGCGGATGTGCGCCGCTTCGGGTCCGTGCGGCCGACCCATTTCCCGGACGCCGGTGGCGACCCGCCGGAGCTGGCCCACCTCGGCATCGAGCCGTTGGCGCCGGCCTTCGACGGCGCTCACCTGTATCGCCTCTCCCGTGGCCGGCGGCGTCCCATCAAAAACCTGATCATGGACCAGACCATGGTGGTTGGCGTGGGCAACATCTACGCCAGCGAAGCCCTCTTCCGGGCCGGTATCCACCCCGCCCGCCCCGCCGGTCGGGTCGGCCGGGCCTCGGCCTCCAGGCTGGCGACCGCCATCCGCGAGGTCCTCGAGGAGGCCATCGCGGCGGGCGGAACCACCCTCCGCGACTTCCGGGACCCGGATGGCAGCGAGGGCATGTTCCAGGTCCATCTGGCCGTCTACGGCAGGCAGGCCGGAGACTGCCCCCGTTGCGGTATGGCCGCTGGCATCCGGCGGGTCGTCATGGCGGGACGCTCGTCGTTCTACTGCCGGGGATGTCAGAGGTGAAGCGCGGATCGGCCCCGTCCCGCTGGGCGGGTGCCCAGGTGGCAGGTGCCGCCGGTTGGGGGTCAGGATGGCGCCGCGGTCGAGCAAACGAGTGACGCCGGCCCGGAATCGGGGCCGGGGCCGGGAAGGCCCGAGCGTTGTCCCGGACCGGGCCGGGTTTCTTCCCGTCAACCGTCGGGACTTGGCAGCCCGTGGCTGGGACGGGATCGACATCATCCTGGTCACCGGGGATGCCTACGTCGATCATCCGGCCTTCGGCGTCCCGCTGCTCGGGCGTGTGCTCGAAGCGGCCGGCTACCGGGTCGGCATCGTGGCGCAACCGCGGTGGAACGTTCCCGACGACATCGTGGCGATGGGACGCCCCCGTCTGTTCTGCGGCATCTCGGCCGGTTCCCTCGATTCCATGGTGGCGCACTACACGGCCTTCCGGAAACGGCGTCGGGACGACGCCTACACGCCCGGGGGCGGCGCGGGGCGGCGTCCCAACCGTGCCGCCATCGTCTACAGCAACCTGGTGCGGCAGGCGTTCCCGGGGCTCCCCATCGTGTTGGGGGGCATCGAAGCCTCGATGCGGCGCTGCGCGCACTACGACTTCTGGAGCGACCGCATTCGGAGGTCCATTCTTCTCGATGCCCGGGCTGACCTGCTGCTGTACGGCATGTCCGAAAGGGGCATCGTCGAGGTCGCCGGGCGCATCGACTCGGGACGGGGGATCGAGGACCTTGCCGGCGCCACCTACGTCTCGGACGCCCCGGCTCCGGGGCCCCTCCTGCCATCCTGGGAGGAGCTGCAGTCGGACCCCAAAGCGCTGCTCGATGCGACCCTGGCGGTGGAACGGCAGGTGCTGCGTGCGGATGCCCCCTGTTCCCAACGGCATGCGGGGCGCACCATCGTCGTGACCCCGCCGCCGCCACCGCTGGGAACCGCCGAACTGGACCGGATCTACGACCTTCCCTTCACCCGTGACGCGCACCCGGACTGCGACGGGCCCGTGCCCGCCCTCGAGATGGTGCGCTGGAGTGTCACCGCGGTACGGGGCTGCGGCGGCGGGTGTTCGTTCTGTTCTCTGGCCCTGCACCAGGGACGCCGGCTGTGCTCGCGCTCGGAGGCATCGATTCTGCGGGAAGTGGCGCGCATGACGGGGCATCCGGCCTGGACGGGGAGCGTCACGGACGTCGGCGGCCCCACGGCAAACCTGTGGGGAGCCCGATGTACGTCGGCGCCCGCATCCTGCCGGCGTTCGAGTTGCCTGTTCCCGGCCCTCTGTCCGCATCTGCGACTGGCTCAGGGCGACTACCTTCGCCTGCTGCGGCACGTCACCGGGGTCCCGGGCGTCCGTCATGTGCGCGTGGCCAGCGGGATCCGCCACGACGTCGCTCTCCAGGACCCCGACTTTCTGCGGGGCTTCGTGGCGGAGTTCGTGGGAGGGCAGCTGAAGGTCGCCCCCGAGCACGGCGTCGCCCATGTCCTGCGTCTGATGCGCAAGACGGACTTCTCCATCTTCGAGCGTTTTGCCGGGATCTTCGGAGAGCGTTCCCGGGAGGCCGGTCGGGAGCAGTACCTCGTACCCTACCTTCTCAGCGCCTTCCCGGGCTGCACCATGGAGGACATGCGGCACCTGGCCGAGTGGTTCCGCCGACAGGGGTGGCGTCCGCAGCAGGTCCAGTGTTTCCTGCCGACGCCCGGGACGGTGGCGACGGCCATGTTCCACGCGGGTTGCGACCTGGAGGGCCGCCCCATCCATGTGGCTCGCGGGGATCGGGAACGCGAGGACCAGCATGCCCTGCTCGTGGGTGGGAGCCGTCCCCATCGACAGCCGCGCCAAACCCTGTCCAGAAAGGGTCTCACGGGCGCCGTCGAGACCGGAACGCCGCCACCGAGCTGATCCCGGTGAAGCGAAAACTGGGGAACAGGGCGACGACGCGTCCCGTTCCCCCGATCTTCGCTCCACCGCCGCAAGGACAGTGGAGGCGGGAAAGCCGCACCGGCGCAAGCGGAAAACGAGCATGATGCCAGGTGGGTGCCACGATCTGCCTGCCGCAAGGCAGGGCCGAGTGGCGCCAGGTCCCGCTCGGCTCGCGGGACCTACTTCGCGTCGCCCGTCGGGTGCACCCTGCCTTCCGCCGGCAATCCCACCAACGTCACCGTATTCCCGTTCGCGAGCACTGAGACTCAGACGTATCACGTGGAACGCCCGGAGGAGATGCGCTGGCGCCCGCCGCCTGCCTGTGCGGTACACCTGCCTGCGTCGCGGACGCGACAGGCAGGCGCAGACAGGTCCTCGGCGGTATGCCGAACCAACGCAGGCACGGCGGAGGCCCCCCGGTGCCGGCGGGAACGCTGCGGGAATGGGCGTTCGCCTTGCGCCTGACGGCGAGTTCTGGACTTCAGGGTTGCTCCGGGTGCTCCCTCGCACTTCGCAGGCGCGTCAGGAGGCGTTCGTCGATTCTCGCCTTGACCGTGCGATGGTCCAGCCCCAGGCGTCGAGCGGTCTCCTGGTAGTTCCCCGTGAGGGCATAGACCTGCGTGCAGTAGCGCGAGAGGACCTCATCGGCGCTGAGTTTCCCGGCCCGGAACGCGTCCTCGAAGCCATCCGACGCCGGCCGCCTTCCGGGATAGTATTCACTGCGCACCAATATGTTGCGAACGCATTGGTCGAGTTCCCTGACGTTCCCGGGCCAGGGGTAGTCCGGCCCCAGCCGCCGCTCGATCCAGGCCATGACCTCGTTGGTCAAGGCGTCCACTTCCTCTTCTTCCACCAGGCGCCTGGCCAGGTACTCGACCAGGACGCTCAGTTGGGAGGGGTCATCGGCGATCTGCTCCTGCAGGGAGGGCGTACGGATCCTGTCGGCGCAGAGCCGGTAGTAGAGATCCTGTCGGAAGCGTGCCTCCGCGATCTCATGGTCGAGGTCCCGGCTCGTGGCTGCGGCGAACTTGCCGGCGAACCCCCGGGGCGCCGTCTCGCCAAGGCGGTAGAACGTCCGCGTCTCCAGAACGCGGAGCAGCTTGACCTGGATACCGGGCTGGATGTCACCGATCTCGTCCAGGAACACCATGCCGTGAGGCCCCACCTGTTCGAGCCACCCGACATGGTCTCCGGATGCACCCGTGAAGGCGCCCCTGCGGTGCCCGAAAAGCTCCGACTCGATCAGCGCCGGCGACAGGGCCGACAGGTTCAGCGGCGAGAACTGGTCTGCCGGACGGGCCGCGAACCGCCGGCTTGCCGCAGCAAAAGGGATATAGCTGGAGAGCGCGACGGCCCGGGCCACGAGTTCCTTGCCGGTGCCGGAAGGACCCGTCACCAGCAGCGGGATGTCGCGCATCCGGCCATAGAGGCAGCGTCGGTACCGATGTGCATCATGAGTGAAGACGGACTGCCACACGGCGGCCCGGAGGCGGGCGGTCGCCATGGACCCGCCGATGAGGAAGCGGAAGATCCGCCAGAAGGCCCTTCGAACCTGATAGAAACATGCAAACAGATGGACCAAATCCGCGGGTTCGGCGGCACGGCCGAGCCCGGGCACGTCGCACAATTCCGCCATGTCCGCGATGAAACGGTCGAAGAAGGGCGCTGCGCACCCGGTTTCCGAGCCGTCGTCCGTGCGCTGCATCAGGTCGAGGAAGTTCGCCTGGTGGCGGTAGTAGACGACGTAGGTGATGAGGTCCTGGTAGAGCTGCAGTTCGTAGCCTGTCGGTGGGGTACGCCCTGCGCGAAAGCGTTGCTGAAAGACTGCCGCGGCCTGCTCGGTACGGGCGGCCAGGCGCTGGACGTTGACGTTTTCGTCGTCGTGCCTGGGTTGGGCGGTCCACACCTCCTGCAGGGGAACGAAGGCCGGTCCGAGGGCAGCCTTCTCGGCCGCGATCCGTGCCGGCAGGAAGGGGTTGCCGTAGACGAGTTCCGAAACGGCTTCGAGAAAAGCGGTTTCATCCGGGCTGAACACAGCCATGGCAATACCCTCCGACACGTGTCTCCGCGGCACGCGGCAGCTGCTCGCCGGATGCCCTCTGTCCTGCTGCGCCGATGCGGCGGCCTCGGCCCGGGACGGCACGGCAGCCAGGCCGGCCCCCTTGGCCGACGGTCCCCCGGGGTGCGGCATGGTAGTGTGATCCCCCGACCCCCGATTCTCAAGCCGCTGCCGCTCGTGACCAGGGCTGTGTCAAGATCCCAACGCCGCCGCCGGGCTTGTCCCGGTGGAGCGCCGATCGGAGGTCGGGGAGGGGGCGCGGCCGCGCTTCCTCACCCCGAATCGGCGCTCCACTGCCGCAAGGGCAGTGGCGGCGGGAAGCGATTCGCCGGA
>JAFGRS010000311.1 GCA_016935045.1 Lentisphaeria bacterium
ATGTCCCCGGGGTTCTCGGGTGGACACATGCGGTGTGGCAGAACTCGTGCGGCATGGGGACCTACGGAGCTGACATGCGCCCCCGGGAACCGTGCGGCGTACCATCTGTAGGGCGGATGGTCCCCAGCCGCCAGTGATGCCCCCTGTAGGGCCGGCGGTCCCCGACGGCCTCGGTTCCGGGATGCCGCCCGGGGACCGTGCGGCGTACTGGGGATGGGTGATGCCGCCCGGGGACCGTGCGGGCTACCGGAGCGCCCGCGGCCTCGCGGGCAGATCACCGTCGAGGGACACTCCCAGCAACGCCTCGGCATTGCGATAACAGATCTTCTCGTAGGCGACGCGGGAGATGCGTCCGGAGGCAACGGCGTCATTGAGGAAGGGGATCAGATCGAGTCGATTGCGGGGATCGCAGATGTCCGTGGCAAAGAAGAGGCGGTCCTGGAATTCCTCCAGGAAGGTGTAGCCGAAGGCCGGGTCTCGGCTGACGGCGTTGTAGCCGCTGCCGGCCGCGGGGGAGAGGTCGCCGAGGAGGTTGGGGTACCGGCGCAGGAGCCGCACGGCGGCGCCTCCCGGCAGCACCGGTCCCTTGGGGTACGTGTTGCGCAGATCCTCGGTAAGATCGCCGCTGATCTCGGCCCAGAAGGGCTGGGAATGGCCGATGAAACGCAGGGCCGGAAAGCGGGCCAGCGCCCGTTCCAGCCCCGGCAGGCCAAGTTCGTCCACGATGCCGTAGTAGCCTCCCGCCCGGGGAGCGACGTGGAAGACGACCGGCAGATCGTTGGCCTCGGCGTGACGGAATAGGTTCTGCATCAGGGGATCGTCGAAGGAGAGGTTGGCGCAGACCTCGCCGATCCCCTTGCAGCCACGCTCCTTCCAGTAGCGCATCAGGTGGCCGAGATCGGCCTTGGGGGCGTTGCCCACCGCGCGCGGATCCACGTTCATGAAGGGGATGAAAAAGTCGGGGTACTTCTCGCAGACGGCAAGCACCTCGCCGACACCCTGGGGGACGTAGGAGCACTCGGGGTTGACGCCGGGCAGGATGACGGCCCGCCGGATACCGTGCGGCCGGAGCATCGTCAGCAGTTCCTCCGGGGTGGCATAGGTGCCTCCGGAGAGCCGTTCCGGCCCCGGGAACAGGCGCGTGTGGACATGCATGTCGATGAACATGGGGGTTCCTTTCCGGACCGCGAAGCCCGGGACCATCCCGGCGGGGGGATCGCCTGGTCCACCTCAATACCCCAAGGAGGCAAGGTACTGGCGGTTGCGCTGCGCCACTGCGGCGATGGGGCGTCGGGGATGGTCCTCTTCCACCGAGATCCAGCCGTCGTACCCCACCGCCACCAGCGCATCGAGAACGGCCTTGATGTCCAGCCCCGTGTTTCCCTCGTCGAGATCACAGAACCGACTGGTCGTCCAGAACCCCTTCCGGCGGCGGTCCCAGCCCGCGGCGGGGTCCTGGGTCCAGAAGTTCTTGAGATGCACGTGGCCGATCCGTTGGGGCCAGCGTTCGAGCACCTCGGCGGGATGGGAGTGCGCGGCCCGCAGGTGGCCGGTGTCCAGGAGCAGCCAGAGCTCGGGCAGCCGCTGCAGCACCCGGGCGCAGTCCGCGGCGGTTTCGAGAATGGTCCCGATGTGGATGTGGTGGAAGGGGCGCAGACCATAGCGCCCGAAGATCGCCACGGGCTCCCGCAGGCCGTCCACGAGCCGGTCCAGCTCCGCGTCATCGGGATCGACGCCCCCGGACTTGCGCGCCGCGGGAATCTCCGCGGCGGCGTTGCCCAGGGCCGCGTTCACCTTGGCCTTCAGGATGGGGTCGGAGGCGCCGACGTTGATCAGCCGCAGGCCGTACCGAGCCGCCAGAGCAGCGGTCTCCACGGCATCCTCCGCCGTCTCGACCCGCACACCCTCGACACCGTCATACCCCGCCGACCGCGCAATGTCGAATACCTGACCGCGATCCTGGACCACGTCCTTCGGCCACCCACACAGATGCACGGCAACACGGAACGCCATGGCACACCTCCCGTTTTCTCGCCCGTCCGTACAACGCCCCGCCGTTCGGCGCCGCCTCGGCCGCAAGGGGTGTCTCTCCAGCCGCGCGCACGAGCCGTCGGAACGACCTGCCGCCCGGATCCGTGGTCCCCGGGCGCGGGCCGTCCGGAACCATGGGCAACGACGGGTACAGTAGTGCACCGGGAGCGCAAGGAAAGGACCGCGCGTGCGGCATCGTTCGCCGTCGAGGCCGCCGGCCGGATTGGGGACCGCCTCAAGGCGGTACTACGAACCTGGGAATGCGCCGGCAAGGAGGCTCGTAGTACCGGCTTCAGCCGGAATCCCAGGCTCCATGTGAGACCGCCTCAAGGCGGTACTACGAACCTGGGAACGTGCCTCAACCGTGTCGTAGCGGCGTCGATGAAACGTCGCCAGGCACGCACGCGATCCTGAAGGGCGAAGCCGTTTCGACGCGGGGGTGCCGCATGGGCACCCCTTGCCGAAGGCCCTGAGCCCAGTCGAAGGGCTCCTGCTGAGCCGGTTCGCGATCCCTTCCCGAGTTGGCCAATGCGCATGGGAACACGCGGGTTGCCGGGGATGGCGCCGCGGCTATGTTGGGGGAGTGGGTTGCACCTCACCCGTTTCGTCCTGCCGGCCGAGCAGGCGGAATGCCCGATTCTGCACGGAGATCAGGATGGCCATGACACCCCGCGAGAACATGCTTTCGCTGTATCGGCGCACGGGTTGGGAGTGGGCTCCCGTGTCGTTCAGCCTCTGCCCCGCCATGCAGCAGAAGATGCGGGCGGCGGTTCCCGAGGGCATGGGACTGGGCGCCCATTTCGACTATCCCGAGGGCTTCGCATACACGGGGGCGCCCGGTCCGAAGCGGCTGGCGGCGGAGAAGCCGGACTGGCAGCGCTACTACGCGGAGAGCCTCCATCCGGAGACCTCCTTCAGCGACTACGGCGTCGCCATGGAGGGCGGTCACGAAGGCACCCACCACCTGCGGCGCATGCACCATCCCATGGCGCGCATGGATTCCCTCGAACAGATGCAGGCATACCCCTGGCCCCAGTGGGATTGGGAGAACAGCGCCCACATCCGGGAGGCAGTCGAGACGGCCCACGCCAAGGGATTGCCCGTCATCGCCGGCATGGCCTGCTGCGTCTGGGAAACCTCGTGGTACATTCGGGACATGACCGTGTTGATGATGGACATGGTGGCCGGGGACCCGAAGGCTTCCTACGTCCTCGATCGGGTCACGGACGACAGCGCCCGCCGCGCCGAAGCCTTCGCCCGGGCTGGCGTCGACATCATCGCGACGGGGGACGACATCGGCATGCAGAAGACCATCATGATGAGCCTCGACATGTACCGGGAATGGCTCAAACCGCGCCTGGCACGGATCATCGCGGCCGCAAAACGCGTCAAACCCGATCTTCTCGTCCACTATCACAGCTGCGGCTACGTGGAACCCTACATCCCCGACCTCATCGAGGCCGGCATCGATATCCTCAATCCCGTTCAGCCGGAGTGCATGGACTTCGCCGGGCTCCATGCCCGGTACGGCGACCGGCTGAGCTTCAACGGCACCCTCGGCACCCAGACGACCATGCCCTTCGGAACCCCCGACGATGTGCGCGAGGTCGTCTTCCGCAACCTCGAGATCGCGGGGGCCGGGGGCGGCTTGGCGGTCTGCCCGACCCACCTGCTCGAACCGGAGGTGCCGTGGGCAAACGTCGATGCCTATGTCAGAGCCTGTCGGGACTACTCGCGCAAGGGAGGGCGGCGATGACACTCCGCGCAGGGCATGGTCCCTGCCCGCGGCCCGGGGCGGTTGGCTCCTGGCGCGGGGCGGGACCGGGGTGGTTTCACGGCGGCTGGCTTCGGTGTCTGCCGGCAGTCTGGGTTGCGGCCGCGGGTGCCTGGGCACAGTCCCTTTCAGGGCCGCTGTGGTCCACCTACGTCGGCGGGACGGGGGACGACTGGATCACCCGCGTCGCCGCCCGGGCGGATGGCCGGGTGGCAGTGGCGGGGGGAACTCTCTCCGGAGGCTGGATCCACGGCGGCTTCGACACGGACTACGGCGGCAGCGGGGACGGCTTCGTGGTGGTGCTCGACGCCCTCGGCGCACGGCTCTGGTCCACCTACCTCGGCGGCGGCGGCGCGGATACAGCCAACGCCGTGGCCATGGACGCCGAGGGCAATGTCTTCGTCGTCGGCAGCACCCGCTCGACCGGCTGGGCCAAACAAGGCTGGGACACCACCCACGGCGGAGGCAGCGACGGGTTCCTGGCTAAACTCGCAGCGGACGGGAGCCTTGCCTGGTCTACCTACCTCGGCGGCACTGCGGACGACGCCTGCACCGATGTCGCGATTACCAGCCAGGGGCACATCGTGGTCGCCGGCGCCACGGCATCGGCCGGCTGGGCCGGCCAGGGTACCGGAACGGCCTACAACGGCGGCACGCAGGATGCCTTCGCCGCCGCCTTCGACGCCGACGGCGGGTTGCGCTGGGCGGCCTATCTCGGCGGCGACGACGAAGACGCGGCCTACAGTCTGGCGGTCGCCCCGACGGGGCGCCTCGCCGTGACCGGGAGCACACGCTCGGAAGATTGGTTCGAGAACGGTTTCGACCTCTCACCGGGAGGCGGGACCGATGCCTTTGTCCTGATCCTCGGTGGCAGTGGCGCCCCCGACTGGGGAACCTACCTCGGCGGCAGCGGCGATGACACGGGTCTGGGGGTCGCGTGGAGCGCTGACGGCGCCGTGCTGGTGGCGGGGGAGACGTCTTCCGCGGGTTGGACGGCGGCAGGCGCCGACGTCACCCACAACGGCGGCAGCGACGGCTTCGCGGCGAAGCTGGGGGCCGACGGCGCCCACGTGTGGTCGACCTACCTCGGCGGCACCCAGGCGGACGACACGCGGGACATCGCCGTCGATGGCGACGGGCACGTGCTCCTGAGCGGCCTCACCTATTCCGGAATCTGGCTGGGCGGGGGCCTCGACGTCACCTACGGCGGCAGCGGAGACGGCTATGTGGCAAAGCTCGATGCCCAGGGCGGACACCTCTGGTCCGCTTACCTCGGCGGCTTCAGCCAGGACACCGCCAACGGCATTGCCGTGGACGACTCCGGGACCATCGTCGCGGCGGGAGAAAGTCTCTCCACGGGCTGGTTGCGCAACTCCGTGGGCGGTGGCTACAACGGCTCTGCCGACGGGTTCGTGTACACGCTCACGGACGTGGAAGTGCCTCTCTCCTACCTCGCCGAGATCGGTCCGGACCAGGTTGCCCTGGGCCGCGGACTGTGGGACGTTACGGGCCCCTACGGGACGGCGGTCGAGGGAAACCCCCTCGTGCTCGACCTCGCCCAGGACGCCGCCGGCAGGCTGACCGGTACCGGCAGCCTGATCCTGGACTCCGCCCTGCCGGCGCCCTTCGATGTTCCCCTCACGATCAAGGGGAAGGTCAAAGGCGCCCGAGGCGTGGTTTCGCTCAAGGCCAGTGCCAAAGGCCGCCTGAAGGGGATCCCCGGAGATGCGGCGGCCAAGGTGCAGGCAGCCCTGAAGATCACCCTCGCCCTCGAGCCCGACACCCGCCTGCTGACGGGGCAGATCGTGGCCAAGGTGAAACGCGGCAAGGAATCGCAGACCTGGACTGCGCCCGTCCAGTGGGCACTTCCCGCGGACATGGACGGCACCTTCACACAGGCCTTCGACTTGCTCGCGATCGGCGTCAACGTGACGGGAACCGGCACGCTGACCCTGTCGAACGGCCGTGCCTGTCTGCTCGAGGCCACCGGAACGGCAGGCAACGGAGAGCTGAAGCTCCAACTCGCCGGCGACTCGAACGACCCGGACTCCCGCGGCATCCGCATGCAGCTCGTGGTGCTGCCCGGCGAAGAAGGAGCCGCGACCCTCGAAGGCTGCTCCGGCAAGGCCTTCGGCCAATCCCTCCGCTGGTGACGTGAGGATCCGGGCTCCAGGCCTCACCATGGGGAGCGCAGGGCGCGCGCACGCGGAACACCCGGAGGAGATGCCCTGGAGCCCGCCCTCCTCGGCGGTACGCCGAACCAACGCAGCGAAGGCGCAGGACGACCGACACCGGCGAAGATGCCCTGGGAATGGGCGTTCCCCTTGTGCGCGTCGGTGCGTTCTGGGACTTGTCCGCCGAAGCGCGGGGGCTGCCCTGTTCGTGCCTTCTCCGCCTGCGCGCGGCAGATCGGCGGCGGCATGGATGCCTGTGGCCCAAGTGCCGTTCCCTGCCTGCGCCGGGCAGAACGAATTGCGGTCAGCGTGTCTTCAGCGCCGCTCCGATGACCCGTGCCACCTCTTCGGCGAGGACGCGCGAACCGTCGGCGCTGAAGTGCACGTTCACAGGCAACTGAATCTCCTTGAGCCGGGGCAGCGCGAAGGCATAGAGATCGTTGATCTGTATCCCGTTCTCCTCCATGACGCGCCGGGCAGCGGCATTGTAGGCCAGAACGTCCTCGTTGCTCCGCGGGGGACGCAGATCGCCCTCGGGAACGGGCGTGGTGCTGCACCAGATGAGAACAGCCCCGGTTTCCTTCAGGGCGGCCGCCAGGGAGCGGAGATTGGCCTCGTACTGCGCCAGCGGCACCTGGTGGTTGCCGTCCTCCATGCGCTTGAGGTCATGCAGCCCCCAGTTGAAGTGGATGACGTTCCATTTGCCCTCGCCCAGCCATGCCTCGATGCTCTCCACTCCGCGGCTGGTGGGACCGCCGTTGGTCGGTATGCGGTGCACGTTGGCCCGATCCGCCAGCAGTTCCCGCACCGGCAGGGTGTAGCCCATGGAGATCGAGTCGCCGATCAGCAGAACCCTCGGCAACCCCGCCTTCTCGGTCACCGGCGCCAGGGAGGGATGCGGCCGGGGCGCGGGACGGGCGGGAGGCTGCGGCGCGGCCACGGCTTCCGCGGCCCCCGCAACGACCGCCCCCGCCAGCGCCGCACCCAGGATCCGAACACAACTCGTCATCATGGCAGAAATCTCCCAAACATGCCTGTCGACGGGAACAGCTCCCCGGCCTCGGCCGAGGACTCCGCGCGACTGCGCCTGCCCATACTCTCCGCGCTGCGGCCGGGAAATGCAAACCCCACCGGCAGGGTGGCCATTGCCCTCCCGTACGCCGCACGGTCCCCGGGCGGCATGCCGGGGGAAAGACGGCCGTCGGGGACCGCCGGCCCTACCACGGGGACCCCTGCCCGCGAGGACGCGGGCGCTCCCGTACGCCGCACGGTCCCCGGGCGGCATGCCGCCCGGCTTGCGGCCACCCTTGGGCCGCGGTAGCGTAGGTACAGCTTCCGGCCCCACCGGCCGGGGCCCGGCGTCGAGCGGCGCCGCGGGACCGTTCCGAGGAGGTATTCATGCGTACCCGGACACTGGCACACATGGCGGCCCTGGCTCAGGGGATGGTCCTTGGCGCCGCCGCGGAGGAGGCCCCGGTCGCGGTCGGAGACCGTCTGGAACTGCTCCTGGACAACCACCTCATCGCCTCCCTGAGCGGCGGCGCGGCGCAGGTTCTCCACGCACCGGTCCCGCGCGAGGTCGTCTTCCGGACGGACGCGCCCTGGGAGGGCAACGCCAGCGGCTACCAGAGCGTCTTCCGGGACGGCGACCGCTACCGCATGTACTACCGCGGGGGCCACTACAGGCACGGGGGGAGGCCCGCCGAGACGCGGGAGGCGCATCCATGGGTCCTGTGTTACGCCGAGAGCACGGATGGTCTCCACTGGGAGCGTCCGGTTCTCGGCCTCCGGGAGTGGGAGGGTACGGCGGCGAACAACATCGTCCTGGACACGGGTATGATGGCAGCCTTCAAGGGTTGTCCCGCCCACACCGCCGTTTTCCTCGATCGCAACCCGGCCTGTCCTCCGCAGGAGCGAATCAAGATCATTGCCATGGGGACGAACCCGCGCGGGCTCTACGTGCTCGCCTCGGCCGACGGGCTCCGCTTCCGCGTCCTGAGCAACGAGCCGATCCAGACCGTGGGTGCCTTCGACTCCCAGAACCTGGCCTTCTGGGACCCGATCCGCCAGGAGTACCGCATGTACCACCGCGGCTTCCGGGGTGAGGTGCGGGACATTCTCACGGCCACGAGCACCGACATCCTCCATTTCCCGGAACCCGTCTGGCTCGAGTACCCGGACAGCCCCACCATGGCCCTTTATACCAACCAGGTGCAGCCCTACCACCGGGCGCCGCACATCTTTCTCGGTTTTCCCATGCGCTACTGCGACCGGGGCTGGTCCCCCTCCATGCTCGATCTCCCGGGCCGCGAGGTGCGCCTCGCCAGGGCCGAGCACAGCCGGCGCTACGGCACCACGGTGACGGACGCGGTGTTCATGAGCAGCCGGGACGGGGTGACGTTTCGGCGCTGGAGCGAGGCGTTCCTTCGCCCGGGGCCCCGTTCGAGTCGGAGCTGGGTATACGGAGACAACAGCCTTTTCTGGGGACTGGTCGAGACCGCGTCCATCTACGGCGACGCGCCGCCGGAACTGAGTCTCTACGCCACGGAGGGGTATTGGGAGGGGGCGTTCACGGAGTTCCGACGCCATACCCTGCGCCTGGACGGCTTTGTCTCGATCCGGGCGCCCTATTCGGGTGGCGAACTGCTGACCCGCCCCCTGACCTTCGACGGCGGGGCACTGGCCCTGAATCTCTCCACCAGTGCCTTCGGGTCCCTGCAGGTCGAGGTGCAGGACCCCGCGGGCACACCCATCCCGGGCTTCGAGATGGCAGCGTGTCCTCCCGTCTTCGGGGACCGCATCCG
This sequence comes from Lentisphaeria bacterium, assembly GCA_016935045.1. Classification (GTDB taxonomy): domain Bacteria; phylum Verrucomicrobiota; class Lentisphaeria; order Oligosphaerales; family JAFGRS01; genus JAFGRS01. Next base: position 8,784 of record JAFGRS010000311.1, read on the forward strand.
GCAGAGGGTGCGCTGGGAATCCGGCGGGGGAGATCTGCGTCCCCTGCAGGGCCGTGCCATACGCCTGCGCTTCCTGCTCCGGGATGTGGATCTGTACGCCCTCCAATTCGTCCCCTTCGAGCCGCCTCCGCCCATGCCGTAGCCCGGAGGCGTCACCGCGAAGCACACGAGATGCGCCAATTCCCTCGTTCCGAACAGAGCGAAGCTCCTGCTGAGCCGATTCCCGAGTCCTTTCTGTCTTCACTGAGGCATTCCCCGCGGCCGGCCTCCCGGCTTCCTTGCCCCGGGAAGTGCGGTATAGTAGCGCCTGACCCCCGAGCCCGATGGCCCCGGGGCATGAGGTCGAGAGGTCCCATGCTTGGTACGACGTTGCGTGCAGGATTGGCGGGTGTGCTGGCGGCCTGGGCAGCGGGTCCGGGTCCGGCGGGAGGCGCAGACATGGGCGGGGGCGAATCGGTTCCTGTGACCCTGACGGCCGACGACGCCCACGACGCCGTGGTGACGCCCCTGCCCGAGGGCGGCTGGGAAGTGCGCACGACCGGCGGCGACCCGTATGTCTTCTCCCTGCCCCTGGACCCGCCCCCCGACCCCCTGCGCCATATCGTTCTCGCCTTCGAGGTGTTCTGCCCTGCCGGCACGGACAGCTTCCAGGTCTTCTTCGCTCCCGGGATCAGCGAAGGGCGCAGCGTCAAGGGGGTCGGACTCGGTGTCAGCGAGGGCTGGACAACGCACACGGTGGACCTCGGCGCCTGCCCCGAGTATCGGGCCCCGGTCCAGCAGCTGCGTCTGGATTTCGGTAACCAGCCCGGGAAAACGGTCCAGCTCCGTCATATCCAGCTTCGCACCCCTACGGCCAGGGAACGCGAACTGGTCCAGCGACGCGAACAGAGGCGTGCCGCGGAAGCACGCCTCGACGAGGACCTCGGCCGCTACCTCGGCGCGGAATATCCCTGCACCCTGACGCGAATCGAAGTGGGACGGGAGGAGATCCGCATCGCCCTGGAGCCGGGTCCGGAGACGCTCCGCGGCGCCTTCCTCTGCGAAGCCCCTCTCTGGCAGAACGTGACGGATGCCGGGTCCTTTGCCGATACGATCGCGTTGGCGGACGGGGGCGCCCGGGTGGTGGTGCCGCGCTACCGTGCCGAGGACGGCCGTCTTCACGACCGCCTGCTCTCGAAGTGGGTCCTGGCGCGTCCCACGGACTCGGGCTGGCGGCTGCTTTCCCATGCCCGCTACGCAGACGATGACGGGATCGAGGCCAGGGCCGATCTTCCCGTGCCGCGGCCGCCCACGCGGAAGGGGATTGGCGGCTTCGGCGTCGACAGGCACGACCACGGCTCGGACGCGGACGCCCTCGGCATCGGTTACGTGACCGTCAACGTGGTGCTGTCGTTCATGCAGCCCGGTCCCGGCCCCCAGAACATGCCCTTCGAATACTGTGGCAGGACCTACCACGTGCACCAGCCGACCATCGAGCGCTACGACCGGACGCTGCGGTTCTGTGCCGAGCGGGGCATTGTGGTATCGGCCATTCTGCTGATTCCCAAGGCGAGTGGTTTCGGCGGCGGCCTGGGACGCATCTTCATGCACCCGGACTGTGATCCGAAGGGCATTTACAGCATGGCCAACGTGACCGGTCCCGAAGGCCTCGAGTACTACGCCGCGGCCCTGAACTTCCTGGCGGAACGCTACAGCCGGCCGGACGGTGCCTGCGGCCGCATTCACCACTGGATCGTGCACAACGAGGTGGACGCGGGATGGGTGTGGACCAACGCCGGTCCGAAGTCCCTGCGGCTGTACATGGATCTCTATCACAAATCCATGCGGGCCGTCCATCTCATCGCGCGCTCCTTCGACTCCCATGCGAAGGCCTTTGCCTCCCTCACGCACCACTGGACCTGGGCCTACGACCCGAAGTTTTTCGGCTCGAAGGAGGTGCTCCAGGAGTTGGCCCGTTTTTCCACGGCCGAAGGGGACTTCGACTGGGGCATTGCCTATCATCCCTACCCCGAGTCTCTGCGCAATCCCCGCTGCTGGGAGGACCGCAAGGTGGACTTCACCTTCGATACCCCCCTGATTACCTTTAAGAATATCGAGGTGCTGGCGGCCTGGGTCGAGTTGCCCGCCATGCGCTACCGGGGCCGCGTCCGGCGTACGGTGCACCTCTCCGAGCAGGGACCCAACTCCCCGGACTACGGCGAAGATTCCCTGCGGGACCAGGCTGCCTGCATGGCCTACGCCTGGCAGAAGCTGCGCGGCCTGGACGCCATCGAGGCCTTCCAGTACCACAACTGGATCGACAACCGGGGGGAAGGCGGACTCCGCATCGGACTGCGCAAGTTCCCCGGGGAGGAATTCGGCGCCGCGCCCAAACCCATCTGGTTCCTGTACCAGAAACTCGATACTCCCGAAGAGGACGAGGCCTGCGCCTTCGCCAAGAAAGTGATCGGGATTCGAGACTGGGCCGAGGTCCGGCACCGCGGGGAGATCCGCTGACCTCGCGCGGGGCGGACGGGTCGGGTGTGCTGAGGGCTGAGACATGCCGTATACGCTGATGAGTCTGGAGGATGCCGCCGAGTTTCTCCGCCTCGATGTCAGCGACGTCCGCTCCCTGGCGGTCCAGGGGGAGATTCCGCACGAGGTGCAGGGCGAACGACTCCTTTTCCGGCAGGGACAGCTCAAGGTGTGGGCGTCGCAACGGGTGCTGCAGCTCCGGGGCAAGCACCTGCAGCAGTACCACAGCCGGGGAATCCTGCATCCCCATGACCTTTCCCGCAATGCCCCCATCGTCCGGGAACTCACGGAGGTCGAATTCCACGAGCCACGCCTCGAAGGACGCTCCAAGACCGCCGTCCTGCGCTCGATGACCGCACTCGCCGAACGGACGGGATACCTCTACGACCCCGACGACCTCTACGAGGAACTGCGGCAACGAGAGGAACTCTGCTCGACGGGCACCGAGGGCGGGGTGGCACTTCTCCACCCGCGCTACCACGACCCTTTCATGGTCGAGGACTCCTTTCTCTGCGCGGGCAGGACCCTTGTCCCCATCCCCTTCGGCGCCCCGGACGGCGGCCTGACGGACGTCTTCTTCCTGCTCTGCTGCCAGGACGACCGCATCCACCTGCACGTGCTCTCGCGGCTGTGCCTGCTCTGCCATTCCACCTCGATGCTGGCGGCGATCCGGGCGGCAACCACGGCCCGGGAAATGTACGAAGCCCTGCAGGCGGCGGAAGACACGTTCCTGCGGCTGAATCGATGACCCCCCCGTAGCCGTTTGGCGGCCGGCAATGGAACGTCTCGGAATTGCCACACATCTCATTGCGCTGCAAGGACCATGGACAATGGACCATGGACAATGGACCGATCCGGAGTGCCGGAGCCGTTTGACCATGTTTGAACGGTTGAATGGCAGCGGAACTGGCATGCAAGCCGGCGGTTCGCGTGGCGAAC
>JAFGRS010000312.1 GCA_016935045.1 Lentisphaeria bacterium
AACCCGCGAATGCCCGCGCGGCCGCGAGCGTTCCATCCCCCTGGAGCGCGAGCGTACCGCGAGCATCCCTACGTTGACTGAGGCCTTGCGCACCCGGACCGGCCCGGGTGGCATCGCGGCGGATCGCGTGCATATTCCCTTTCCGTCGGCGTCGTGCCGGGAAGCGGTGGTCCGCCGGCACACAGGGGCCGGTAGCGTAGGGGTCGGCAACATGGCAATGCGACCTTTCCTGGTTTCGGTTCTCGGCCTGGTTCTCTCGGCCTTCGCCGGGGCCGACACCGTGGCCCTGTGCAACGGTGTGGATCTGGGCGGATGGCAATGCAAACCCGAAGCGTCGGCGGACCACTGGCGGGTCGAGGACGGCCAGATCGTCGGCGAGAATGCCGACAGCAAGGGGTCGGTACTCTGGACCACTTCGGAGTACACCGACTTTGACCTGGAACTGGAGTTTCTCACCCCGTCGATCGACTACGACTCGGGCGTCTTTGTCCGGGGGACTTCTCACCAGGTACAGATCGGCATCTCCCGGTCGCTGAAGAAGGACCTGACGGGCTGCATCTATGCCCCCAAGGACAAGGCAGGCAGCTACCCTGCCGTCAGCGACAAGGTGGCGACGGTCCACCAGCCGGGACAGTGGAACACGTTGCGCGTCGTATTGCGGGGGAAGCGCATGCAGACATTCCTGAATGGGGAAGCGTTCGTGGACTACGAGGGCAGGACCATCCCGGAAAGGGGCCCCATCGGGCTGCAGCTCCACGGCGGCGTCCACATGCGGATGCAGTTCCGCAGCCTTCGTCTGCAGGACCTCGGGGTGTCGGCGCCGAATCCGTGAGGGCGGGCGATGCCCTGCCATGGGAAGCGAGGCGGCTGCGGGACCTGAGGAGAATCCCCGAGGCGGTCGGGTCTTGAACTCCCCATGCCGGTCGCGCGAGCAGCCCGGGATGGCGATGCGGGTGCAGCGAAACGCGCCGTATGGACGGGCAGTGGCCGGAAGATGCAGGAACGCAGCGCAGCATACCGGTCGAAGGGGGCAGCGGCTCCGGGGCTTGCCGGAGGTGCCCGGCTCGTCCGGACCCTCCGCCGCGGCGGTCTCGGCAACGCGTTTCTCCGGAAGGTGATTCCGGCCGTGCTGGCCCTGGGGGGGCCATGGGCCGTACTTGCCCAGGTGTCGCGGGCCGGGGATGCCGACTCCGGGCCGCCGGCCGTGACGGTTTTCCACCTGGCGGACGCCTTTGATCGGGCCGAGCGCCTGCATCCCTTCGCGGGCATCCACACCACGGTGGGACTGGCAACCATCGAGGAAAGGCTGTGCCGTGCCATCCACCAACACCCCAACAACACGGGCGAGCCGCGGAGCCAACTTGTCTACCGGGACCTCCAACTCCCGCGCACGGAGGGCAACGCGCATCTCGCCCTGCGCTTCTCCGCCAGAGTCCATGAACGCTCCGTGGATGGAGTCGGCATCCGGATCGACCTCAACCAGCAGCCCCTGTGGGCGGAGGTCCTTCCCGCGGGGGCCTGCGAACCCCGGAGCCTGGATCTGGACCCCTTCGCCGGCCAACGGGTGACCCTGACCCTTACGGTCGAGCCCGCCGGCAACAACCACCACGACAGCTTCAGCTGGATCGAGCCCCGCATCGTGCGGCTCGGCACACAGGCGGGAGGCCCAGCCCCGGGAATCCCCGAACTCTGGCCCGTCGCCGGGCAACTCGCCCAGGCCCCCCCCAACCGCATCGTCCTCCGGCACGAGGATGATGCCACGACCACCATCGTCAGCGTCCAGGACGAATGCCTCGACCTCGCGGCGCAGGTGACCCGGAACCGACAACCCCGGGCCGGAACACGACGCGTCCCCCTCGGACCGCGGCTCGTGGTCGGCGAAGGCCCCGATCCCGAAAACCACACCTTCGTGCAAATCCTCAACCCCCATGGACTGGCCGACATCCAGTTCCTGGCCTTTCCCCCCGAGATCACCGGCGGCGTGCGCGTGGCGGCAGGACGCGACGCCGATGGACGCACCCGCATGGTTGCCGCCGCCATCTGCCCCCGCACCCGCCAACTGCGTGTCTTCAACGAGTGCGGCGGTTGGTGTGCCGCCATCGAGCCGCCCAGTGCCCTGTCTCCGCCGTACCTCATTGCCACGGGCAATCTGCTGCCGCGGCGTCCCGGCGACGAAATCGCCGTGATTCCGGAGCGGGCGGTCGCCGGGGAACCCCTCTGCCTGCTGGGATTCGACGGCTTCACCCAGCTCGTACCCGTGGACCTCGATCCAGTCCCGAGCCCGTTGGCCCTCGCGGTGGACAGGCAGGTTTCGCCGGCACGGCTCCTGCTCCATGACTCCGGCTCGGGACGCCTCGTCGAGATCCGGGATGGGAAGGTCGATGTCAGCGCGAACCCGGACCTGGCGGGCGCGAGCGGGGTGTTTGTGGACGCCGCGGGCCAACGGGTTGCGGCGCGGGACGACCCGCGTCTGTCCGTCCTGACGCTGCTTGGGGCGGATGGGCAGTGCCTCGGCACCCGGGATGTGGGCCGCATCGAGAACCTGTTCTGGGTCGTGGTCCCGCCGCGCAGCATCCTCGAAGAAGAGCCTGGCAAGGGCATCCACCCCGGCAACCGCTACCTGGCCGCCCTCGAAGAGGGGCGCTACGTCCGCTTCTGCAGCTACGGTCACTACCGCGCCGACGCGGCCAGTCCCGGATACCGCAACCCGGCATTCGGCAACGACGATCCCGCCTGGTGGGCCGGTGAGGTCGTCCTGGAACGCCTGACCCGGCGCAGTCGCCCCGCCGTCATGTGGGAACCGTGTTTCACACACCGCGGGTTCGGCCAATTGCTGGGGCAGTGGGAAGCCGTGAGGGAGGAGCGCACGGGTCTGCCCAAGTACATGATGGTAAGTCGTCTGGGCAACCTGGACTCGTACATCGAGAACGTCGGCGATCCGAAGGGGGCGGACGGGTTCCACTTGACGACCTATGCCTTCGGTCTGCCGGATCTCGACCACCTCTACCTCGATCACCTCAGCAAGCTGTTGCTGGAACTGGCCGCCCATGCACGCACCTGCCCCGAAGCCAACCCGTCCCTGGAACCCAACCACGAAAACGAGATCCCCATGGCGGTCAACTTCACCGTCGGAGACTACAACCCGAGCATGGTGGCAGGGTTCCTCGACTACCTTCTGCGGCAGTACGGCAGCGACCTGGCGCATCTCAACGACACCCTCGGCACACCCTTCACCGAGCACTTCGACGCGCCGCGCTGGCAGGACCGAGGCCCCTGGGACGAATACGGCAACCACAACCCCTTCTTCCGCGAGTGGATGCGCTACAACCGCAGGGTCGTCAGCCGACGCCTGGCCCAAGCCAGCCGCGAAGCCCTCCTCGCCGGCTTCCCCCCGGAGTTCATCAAGTACCACCAGATCCCCGATACCTATATCTCCGGCGGAGACCTCGGCTTCAGCAGGGTCCAGAACCGCATCACGCCCATCGACTGGGCCATCCGCTCCGGCACGGGGTACGGCTGGACCCGATACGGGATCTGGTACAAACGGCCCCACAACGTGCTTCAGGGGGGGTGGTCGTCGGGCCAGGACACGGTGCTCGTGGGCGAGTACAACTCCCTGACGGAGAGCGCGGAGGATGCCGCCGCGCAACTCGAGTGGATGTTCGACCACGGGGTCATGGGCATCCACGTCATGGGCTGGCGGAACGACGCCTTCAACCGTACCATGGGTGAGGCCGTCCAACGCCTCATCGCCCGCGACCGCCCACGCCCGGGGCCGGCGGGCGGGGTCGGGCAGCTGCACGCCTGGCACGAGGGCGGACGGCGGCTCGATATCGTGGCACTGGGGACCTCCGCACGGCATACCGGCCTGCTGAAGAGCCTTCATCCCGACGGCTCCTGGGAAGGCAGCGTCTACACCGTGCCGTTCAAAGCCCACGTCGATGTCGAACCCATCCTCCGGGAGCCGCGTCAGGCACTGAACACCGATCAGTGCCTGTTGACACCGCGGACGGGGCTGCTGCTCGGAGCCACCCAGTTCGAGGTCACCTTCGAAGCGCGGCAGAAACCACTCTTCCTGCGGACCCTTCGCCGCCGCGGACCCGAACCGGCCACGACTCTCGAATTCGCCGTGTGTCACGCCGATCGGCCTCTCCCCGGCCTCCTCTGCACGGCACCGGTCACCCCGAACCCACGACGCTTCCGCTTCGTCCACCGCATCCAGCTGCCGACCGAAGGCCTCCGCCTGCGTATCCGCGCCGTCGATGGGCCCATCCTGCTGACCGATCTTGCCGTCGACCTGCACAGGGCCCGCTTCGCCGACATCGCCCACGGCGTGCCCGAAGGTCAACGCCATCGGGGCGGCATCACCTTTGATATTCTGCGGGCGGCGAACGAAGGGCCGGCCGACGGTGCGATGCATGGAAGGGCAGGTGAGGCAGTGCCATGAAGAGGCCATGCGTCTGCTTTCTGCTGCTTGCCATCGCGGCCGCGGGCCTACAGGCCGAGACGCTGGCTTGGATGCGTCTCGGTGATCCGGAGGGGCAACGGTACGCGGATACGCCCTACCACTGGTTGGGGGATGCCGGGCTGTTCCTGACCATCGACGTGCCGCCTGCCGCGGGGGTCGCATTGGACCTTCTCTGGGGAGCCAAGAATGACCAGCGCGGCGCCGAACTCGTCGCCAACGGCCGGCGGCACATGCTCCAGGCCGGAGGCTTCGACGGCTTCCAGTGGCAACGGGTGCCACTGCCCGCGGACGGACCCGACACCGGCTACGAGATCCAGCTGAACGCCGCGGCGCCCAAGGCAGCCTTCTTCGCCGCCGTCCGACTGGTCACCCTCAACACCCCCATGCAGGAAACCCTCCCGGAAGAACCGGCGCACCGCATCCGCGTCCAGGAACCCCCGCCCCACGAACTCGACGTCTGGGCCAAGGAACTCCGGCGCACCGACCTCGACCCCTGGCAACGAGCCGGAATCCACGCCCGCCAGGCCAACGAGGCCCTCCGCCGTTGCCGACGCTACGTCGACGGCTGGCTGGCGCATGCCGACCCGAAGACCGGCCTCATCCCGGAAAACCTGGGCAAGGGAAAGACGATCTGGAATGGCCGCAATGCCGCGGCCGACAACTACCCCTTCATGGTGCTGACCTGTGCCTTCACCGACCCCGCCCTGTTCCACGGCGCCATGCGGGAGATGCTGCGCACCGAGACCCGCCTGACCAGCCGCCTCGGGGCCCTGCCCGACCACTACAACTTCGAGAAGCAGGGCTACCACTTCGAGCAGGCCGATGTCAGGCGCCTCATCTTCGACGGCTCCGAGTACGTCAAGGATGGCCTCATGCCCATCACGGAGTGGCTCGGGCACAGCCCCTGGTCCGAACGCCTCGTCGCCATTGTCGACAGCATCCTGCACTACGCCCCCCATCCGACTCCCGCCGGCAACATCCCGGCCGACGATGTCGAGGTCAACGGCGAGATGATGCAGGTCCTCAGCCGGCTCTGCTTCATGACCGACAACACCACGTACCTCGACATGGCCTGCCGCATCGCCGACTACTACCTCCTGGGAGACCGCCACCCCACCCGGGACGCTGCCCAGCTCAAACTGCGCGATCACGGCTGCGAGCTGATCTCCGGACTCACCGAGGTTTATGCCGCCTGCCAGGCCCTGCGCCGGGACAGGGCCGCCGCCTACCGTGAACCCATTCACGCCATGCTCGACCGCATCCTGGAAGTCGGGACCAATGAACACGGCCTCATGTTCGATGCCGTCGACCCGCGAACAGGCACGGTCACCCGCAATGTCATCGGGGACAACTGGGGCTACGATTACAATGGCTTCTACACGGTCTACCTCCTGGACGGCGAGCAGAAGTACCGCGAGGCCACGCGGCGTGCCCTGGCCTGCCTCGAACCGCACTACTGGAAGTTCCCCTGGCAGGGGTGGGGTTCCGACGGCATCGCCGACTCCGTCGAGGGCGCCATCAACCTCCTCAACCGCGAGCCCGATGTGCCCGGAGTCCCCGCCTGGATCGATGCCAACATCAACCGCATGCTCCTGCTGCAGAAGCCCGATGGCATCATCGAAGGCTGGCACGGGGACGGCAACTACGCCCGGACTGCCATCCTCTGGGTCCTCTGGAAACAGCAGGGCGTCACCATCCAGCCCTGGCGAACGGACGTCACCCTGGGCGCCGTACGCGAAGGCAGGGACCTGCACCTGCTCCTCGCGGCGGAACAGCCCTGGGAGGGACGCCTTGTGTTCGACCAGCCCCGCCACCGCACGGTCATGCGCATGCCCCTCGATTACCCCCGAATCAACCAGTTCCCCGAGTGGTTCACGGTCAGCGAAGGCCACCCGTTCCTGGTCCGCCAGGAAACAACAACGCAGAGCCGCGACGGCAGGGACCTGCTCGAGGGACTCCCCGTGGCACTGACGGCGGGTCAGACCGCCCGCTTCACCGTCAGCGGACAGGAATAGGGGCGGGTCCCCCGGGCGCGGGTCGTCGGCCCGGGGCAACGCCATCCAAACGGCAACGGACAGACAGCAGAGGAGCAACGGCGATGCAATGCAGGCGTGAGATCGGGATGGTCCTGATGGCTTTGGGCTCGCTTCTCGTCGCGCGCGGGCTACATGCGGAAGAATGGGAATCGCTGGTCGGCAAGACCCTGGACGAACACTGGACGACCGAGGGCGCCTGGGTGCTGCAGGAGGACGGCGTAATCCACCTGCCCACCCAGGAGTACAAACACTGGCGCAACTACCGGAATTACCTCGTGCTCAAGGACCGGAAGATGGCCGACTTCGAGATCGAGTTCGAGTGGCGTGCCGAGAACAACAGTGGCCTCTACTTCCACATCCCCGACCTCGCCAAGGTCGACGAACGCCGGCACGTCGAGGTGCAGATCTTCGAGAACAGCAAATGGCCCAAGGCGAAACCCCTCGGCGACCATGCCGCCGGCGGCGTCATCCCCGGACACCCGCCCACCAGCGATGCCTGCCGCCCCGTCCCCGAATGGAATACGTTCCGTATCCGCTGCGTCGGCAACCAGCTCACCGTCACCCTGAACGATACCGTCGTCAACCAGGTCGACCTCAGCCAGGGACCCTCAGCCAAACGCGCCACGTCCGGCGGCTTCGCCTTCCAGGACCACGGCTACGCCCTCTGGCTGCGCAATATCCGCCTCCGCAACCTCGACAGGGATGCGAAGGCCCTGGCGCCAAACCCGTAGACACCAGCCCCCCGCTGCCCGTGTCGGCGGTACGCGCCCGATGCCGCCACCGGGTCCCGCGGGGCAGGGAAAAGGAGAGGTCAGGATGCGGACCGTCCGATCCCGTCCGGCTGCCTGTGCGGCGGCCGTTCTTCTGTGTGCCGTGGGACTGGCCGCGGAACGGCCCAACGTCCTCTGGCTCACCTGCGAAGACATCAGCCCCTATCTCGGCTGCTACGGCTGCGGGCAGGCCCGGACACCGAACCTCGACCGCCTGGCCGGGCAGGGCATCCGCTACACCCGTGCCTACGCCAATGCGCCGGTGTGCGCGGTGGCCCGCTCGACGCTCCTCACCGGCATGTACTCGTCCACCATCGGCACCCACCAGATGCGCTCGAAGGTGCAGCTCCCGGATGCCATCCCCGCCTACCCGAAGCTCTTCCGACAGGCGGGCTACTACTGCACCAACAACAGCAAGAAGGACTACAACTCGAACCTCGAGCGGGACCCCACGCTCTGGGACGAGTCCAGCAACAAGGCGCACTACAGAAACCGGGGGGACGGTCAGCCGTTTTTCGCGGTCTTCAACATCGGCGTCACCCACGAGTCCCAACTGGATGGCAAGCGTATAGCAGCCTACATCCAGAAGGGTCAGATCCCGGCCGCACCGCGGGTGAACCCGGCCGACATCGAGCTGCCGCCCTACCACCCCGACCTGCCGGACATCCGCCAGGACTGGGCCAGACTCCATGACCTGATCACCCTCATGGACAGCATGGTCGGAGAACGCCTCGAGGAACTGGAACGGGAAGGCCTCGCGGACGACACGATCGTCTTCTTCTACTCCGATCACGGCGGCCAGCTCTCCCGGGCCAAACGCTACATCTACAACGTCGGCACCCAGGTCCCATTCATCATCCGTGTCCCGGAGAAGTGGCGGCGCCTGGCGCCGACAGCCCCGGGAAGCGCCAGCGACCGTTTGGTCAGCTTCGTCGATTTCCCGAAAACCGTCCTCTCCCTGGCGGGAATCCCCATCCCCGACCTCATGCAGGGACGCGTCTTCCTCGGACCGGCCGCGGAACCGGAACCGGCAACGGTCCACTTCTGCCGGGACCGCATGGGGGAGAGATACGACTTCTGCCGGGCTGTGACCGACGGGCGCTACACCCTCATCCGCAACTTCATGCCGCACCGGCCCCGGGGACGCGACTCCCGTTACGGCTATACGGTCCAGGCCAATTGGGGCGCCTGGGAACAGCACTACGAACAGGGAAAGTGCAACGCCGTACAGTCCCAGTTCTACCAACCCAAACCGCCCATCGAGTTGTTCGACACCCTCAACGATCCCTGGCACGTGAACAACCTGGCCCGCAACCCGGAACACCGGGAACGCCTCGAACACCTCCAACGGGACCTCGAGCAGTGGATGATCGACACCAGGGACGTGGGGCTCATCCCGGAGCCGTTGTTCTACGATCTCGTCGGGCCCGACAAGCCGCACCGGACGCTGTACGAATACGCCCAGAGCGACCGCTACCCCGTGCAACGCCTGCTCACCATCGCCCAGCAGGTCAGCCTCGGCGATCCCGGCCACCTCGCCATGTGCCTCGAACTCCTGGCCGACGACAATCCCATTGCCCGGCACTGGGGCGCCTATGGCCTCTTCCTGCTCCACCCCGACACGACGGAGGTCCGCCAGGCCCTCGGGCACATGGCCGCCCATGACCCCATGCCCGCCAACCGCACCATGGCTGCCCAGGGGCTGGGCCGCTGCGGAGATCCCGAGACCGCTTTCCTCACCATCCGCCGGGAAACGCTCGAACCCACCCATGGATACCGTCTCCTCTTCGCTCTCAACGCCTTCCAGTACAGCCACACGGACGACCGTCTCACCCTGGAAGACTGGCAGGCCTTCGCGGCCCTGCGCCCCCCCGCAAAGGGGATGACCGACAACAGCGGTTTTGGCTACGCCCAGCGTATCGTCAAGGATGCCATCGACCTCTGGCCGGAACGGCGACGGGTCGATTGATAACACCGGGACCCCCGAAACGTCCGCCAGACCTCACCATGTCGATCGCAGGGCGCGCGCAACGGGAACGCCCGGACGAGAAGGCGCTGGAACCCGCCGCCTGCCTGTGCGTTGCACCTGCCTGCATCGCGGACGCGACAGGCAGGCGCAGACGGGTTCTCGGCGGTATACCGAACCAACGCGGGTACTGCGGAGGACGACCGACGCCGGCGGGAACGCTGCGGGAATGGGCGTTGCCCTTGCGCGCGCCGGCAAGTTCAGGTCCGCGTTCCCCCTGCGAAAGCGAGGACACGACCATGCAACGACGGGAGTTTCTGCAAGGAATGGCCGCCATGGGAATCACAACGGGTATCGCAGACGGCATGGCACAGATGGCAGGTGCGGCGACACGGCGGCAGCCGAACATCGTCTTCGTCCTCACCGATGACTTGGCCATGGGCGATGTGGGTTGCTATGGGCAGAAGCTCATCCGCACCCCCCACATGGACCGCATGGCCGCCGAAGGCATGCGCTTCACCCAGGCCTATTGCGGTACCAGCGTCTGTGCCCCATCACGCTCCTCGCTGCTGACCGGTCTCCACATGGGACACTGCCCCATCCGCGCCAATCGCGAAATCCAGCCCGAAGGGCAGATGCCCCTGCCCGAGGGTACCGTGACCGTCGCGCGCCTGCTCAAGGACGCCGGCTACGCCACCGCCTGCATGGGCAAATGGGGCATGGGCATGTTCGATACCCCCGGCAGTCCCCTCAAGGTCGGCTTCGACCGCTTCTATGGCTACAACTGCCAACGACATGCCCACAGCTACTTCCCTCCCTACCTCTATGACGACGACCGCCGCGTCGAACTCCCGGGCAATGCCGACGGCGGCCGCGGAACCTATGCTCAGGAAGAAATCCAGCGGCAGGTGGAACGCTGGGTCCGCGCGGTGAAAGATCGCCCCTTCTTCCTGTTCTATGCCGTCACCCTGCCCCACGGCCGCTACGAAATCGATGACCTCGGGGAGTACGCCGGTCGCGAGGGGTGGAGCGACCGACAGAAAACCTACGCCGCCATGGTGACCCGGCTCGACAGCGACCTCGGGCGCCTCCTGGGACTGATCCGGGAGCTGGGACTGGACGAGGACACGCTGGTGTTCATCGCCGGGGACAACGGTTCGTCCTTCAGCCCGGACTCGGAGATCGGCAGACTCTTCGATCAGACCATGGGAGGCATGCTGCGGGGCTACAAGCGCTCGATGTACGAGGGCGCGCTGCGCCAGGCAGCCATCGCCCGCCGGCCCGGGCATGTTCCTTCCGGACGCGTCTGCGACCAGCCCTGGGCGTTCTGGGACTTCCTGCCCACCGC
>JAFGRS010000313.1 GCA_016935045.1 Lentisphaeria bacterium
CCCTGTCGGGTTGCCGGGGAGGGTGGGGATCACTCTCCCGAACGGTGGTTGGCGATGATCTCGCTGATTTGGAGCGCGCGGCCATAGAGGCGGAGGCGGCGGATGGTGCCCCGGAAGCTCGGTCCGAGGCGCAGATCCGCGGCGCCATGGGGCGTGCGCAGGTTGGGGTTGAACCGTCCCCAGCCGAACTGGCGGCTCTGGCCGCCGTCGTGGAAGCGGCCGTCCACGACGAAGGAGATGATCTTGGGGCCTCCGTCCACGACGATGCCGACGTGGTGTTCGTGACGGATCGTGAGCACCCCCGGGTCGCAGTCCCAGCGGCTGGTGGTACGGCCGTCGTGGAGCTGGATTTCGAGGGTCCCGCGGTCGCCGGTCTGCAGGAGGATGCCGCGGCCGTCGGGGCCGCGGGAGTCCAGGACGCACTGTCCGGGCTTCAGGGAGCGGAAGGCAAGGCGGAGTTCCAGGGTGATGCCTGCCCGGTTGTCGCGGGTGCGGTAATCGAGTGTGGCGGTATCCCGGGCGAGGAACTCGGGCAGGCGCGGCATGGGGACGGAGGCAGGCATGGGTGCGCCGGGGGCGGGCAGATCGAGCAGGAGTCCCTCGCGGGCAACGGTGCCGGCTTCGAACTGGGCGAAGAGGCGGTCGAGGAAGGTGGCATCGACGGCATGCACGCGAGCCTTGTCCTTGTTGGTCTCGGTCAGGAAGAGCGTGCCATCCTCCTCGATCAGGTCAGGGTAGCTCATCCGGACGTGGGGGTCGTCGTCGTAGAGGACGATCTCGGGTTCGGACCACCGGATTTCGCGTCCGCGGGGAGTGTCGATCTCCTCTCCGGCACTGAGCCAGACGGGATTGCGGTCGTTGTACCCCGTGCGATCGAGGATGGGCAGGAAGCAGCCTCCGTGGTTGTGGAACCAGTGCAGAAACCTGCCATTGCGGCAGCGCCAGACGAAGTTCGCGGCGCGGGGGTGTTTCATGGGGCGTCCGTCGGCATAGGCCTTGACCCTCGGCGTCGTCCAGGTTCTGCCCCGGTCCCGGCTGTAGGCCTCGACCGGATGGCCGTCCACACTGCGGTAGACGCAGTAGAACGAGCCATCCGCGAGGACCGAGAAGCTCTGCTCCTCGGCGATCCGTCCCCCGCCGGGAGGAGTCCTCAGCCCCACGTCGCCCTCGGGAAGGGTCTCCCAGGTCGCCTCGGCGGGATCCGCGACCCGCAACAGGTCCGGGCTGTGGAGGAGTGCCCCCTCCGACTGGGCGAAGAAGCCTTCCCCCATGGCCCCCACCTTGTGGAGAGGAACGAAGGCCTCTCCGTTCGTGTGGAATGCCTTGCCGACATTCCAGAAGAAGCACAACTCGCCGCCATAGGCATTGGCCAGATCGCAGGCAAACCGCCGCACCGGAATGTCATACCGCCGCGGCGACCAACTGCAGCCATGGTCATCGCTGTAGCGGAAGACGAAATGGCCCAGGGAATCCACCCGGGAGTAGACCCCGCCGTCCTCGCGGCGCACTTCCGGGACCCGGTCCGTGTTGTGGTTGTAGAAGACGAAGACGCGTCCCCCCGGGGCCTTGAGAAGGACGGCGTAGGAAGCCTCCGGGCCGTCCGCCGGTTCCACGTCCACCGGGCGGGTCCAGGTCCGGCCCCGGTCGGTGCTGCGGAGGGACACGACATGCTGTCCCTTCTGGCCCTCGTGCCCGAGGCCGGTGGTCACCACGCAGAGCCAGGCCCCGTCGTCGGTCTGCACGATGTAGGGCTGATCGCTGTAGCTTTCGGTGGGGATTTCGAGGCCGTTGAGGGCATGCCTCCAGTCGGGGATGTGAGAGATGCACATGGGTTGCTCTCTGTGCTCCTGCCTTTGCCATTGGGGAGGCGCTTGGCCGCCGATGCCGCGGCCGACAGTCGCGGGTCGCGGGTCGCGGGTCGCTGGTCGCGAGTCCAGTTCCAGGGGGCGGCAGAGACAGACGGACGCCAAGCTGCTAGCACGGCAATCTCCTAGCGTCGGGCCGGTGGAGAACAGACCCGAACACAGGCTTCTCGTGCGGCGCACCCCAGTGCAGTGGCGCGGGTGCGCCGCGATCTCCCGCCGAGCTTTGCGAGGTCGGGAGCATTGGCTTGTTGGCTTCTGCCTTCGTATCTGTTCTCGTCGCGGGCGGCGTGCGGTCCCCTACGTCCTCGATGTCCCCGGCGTCGCCTTGTCCCCTGCTTTCTCCCGCGCGCCGCCTTTTTCGGCAGGGGACGGAGGAGACACAGGGGACACAAGCGACCCGGCGACGGCGGCGCGCGGAGACACCTGGCCCATCATCATCTGTTCCGAACCGACCCAGCGTTTGCCGGCAAGGGAACATACCGCATCAGGCACGCCGGCGCCAGAAATCCCCTCCGCGCAGCGGACCGGCAGCGAAGCGACGCAGGTCACAGGGCTTTGCCTGGCAAGAGTACCCGACGTACGTCTCGGCTCGTCCCGGGCAGTTTGAGGCACAGCTTCTCTGTCCCGGAGTTCCCTCAGCTCTCCTGGGAGGCCCGGAGCGCCTGCTCGAGGTCCGCCAGGATGTCTTCGACGTCCTCGATGCCCACCGAGAGGCGGATGTATTCGGGCGACACCCCGGTGGCGGCCTGTTCCTCCTCCGTCAGTTGGGAGTGGGTCGTCGAGGCAGGGTGGATGACAAGGGTCTTGGCGTCGCCGATATTGGCCAGGTGGCTGGCCAGACGGACGTTGTTGATAAAGCGTTTCCCCGCCTCGAGACCACCCCGGATGCCGAAGCCGACGATGGCGCCGAAGCCGCGGCGCAGGTAGTTCACCGCGTTGGCGTGGTGGGAGTGTCCTTCGAGGCCCGGGTAGTTGACCCACTGGACGGCCGGGTGCTGCGCCAGCCACCGGGCCACCGCGAGGGCATTCTCCGTGTGGCGCTGCATGCGCAGGGGGAGGGTCTCGATGCCGATGAGGAAGAGGAACGCCGCGAAGGGGCTCATGCAGGCCCCCGTGTCCCGCAACCAATGGGTACGCATGTGGACGATGTAGGCGATGTTGCCGAGGGGTTTCAGGGCCTCGGTGAAGACGACGCCGTGGTAGGCCGGATCCGGGGCCGTGAATTCGGGCCAGCGGGCCGCCTGCGCGCTCCAGTCGAAGCGGCCGCTGTCCACCACCGCGCCTCCGATGTGCAGGCCGTGTCCTCCCAGGAACTTGGTGGTCGAGTAGACGACGACATCGATGCCCTGATCGATGGGACGGAAGAGGGCCGGGGTCAGCACCGTATTGTCGGCAATGGCCGGGACGCCGAGGGCGTGGGCCCGGTCGGCGATCTCGCGGTAGTCAGGGACGTCATTGCGTGGGTTGCCGACGCTCTCGAAGTACACGAGCCGCGTATTGTCGTCGGCCAGGGCGCTGATCTGCCCGGGGCAGTCCGGGTCGAAGAAGCGCACCTCGACCCCGAGTTTGGGGAAGGTCTGCGTGAACAGCGTCCAGGTGCCGCCGTACAGGTTGGTCGAGGCGATGATGTTCTGGCCGTTGTGGGCGAGGGTCAGGATGGCCCCCGTGATGGCCGCCTGACCGCTGGCGAAGGCCAGTGCTCCCGCACCGCCCTCGAGGGCCGCCAGGCGCTTCTCCAGAACATCGTTCGTGGGATTCATGAGGCGGGAGTAGATGTTGCCGAATTCCCGCAGGGCGAACAGGTCCGCCGCATGCTCGGTACTGAGGAAGTTGTACGAGGCAGTGGCATAGATGGGCACGGCGCATGCCAGGGTGGCAGGGTCGGCCTTTTGGCCCGCATGCACGGCCAGTGTGCCCAATCCCATCGGTCTGTCCTCGGCTGGTCCGCTCATCGGCAGTGCTCCTGTCACGGATTCCTCGAAGCTCCCGTGCACCGCCTGCACGAGCCCTCACTCTCACCCAGGGCGGATCCCCCTGCAGCGCGCCGCCTGCTGCTCCGTGCCCCACGGCACGCCCCGTCAGATCATGTAGTCCGCCGCCGGCGCGGACGCCAGCTCATCCTCGCGCTGCACCATCTGCTCCAGAGTGATGCGCGACATCACGTCATCGATGCCCGCTTCCACGTCCCCCCAGATGGACCGCGATACACAACTCCCACTGCGCGGGCAAACCCCGGTAGGCCGGGTGCAGTCCAACAGGCCACAGTCCCCCTCCAACGCCTCGAAAATGTCCCTCAGAGTGATGGCGTCGGCGGGACGCGTCAGCTCGTACCCCCCATGAGCGCCACGGTTGGCAGACACCAGCCCAGCCACCCGAAGGGGAGACACAACCTGCCAGAGATACTTGCGGGAAACCCCCTGACGCCGCGCTACATCATGCAACGGCACCGAGCCGCTGCCGCTGACGCCGTGACGCGCAAGATCAATCATGAAACGAAGACCGTACCGGGCCCGAGTCGAAATGCGCATGGCATCCACCTTAACACTATCGCCTTTGTAGACAATAGACCCCGGCAACGGTTCCGTCAACTCGGCGACACGACCCGATTCACGGACAAGCTCGAGGACAGACAGGAAAGCACCGGAACGATCCCGGGCGATCTGCGGTCCCAGGGGTGTTTTCCGGCTGGCCGTGTAGCACGGGCTGTCCGGAAAACAGGCGTTTCCCGGGGGGAGG
>JAFGRS010000314.1 GCA_016935045.1 Lentisphaeria bacterium
GGAACTCCCGTTGCGTCCCGGTCCAAAGCCCTACGACTGCCTCTCATTCGCGTGAATTCGTGTCCATTCGTGGTTGTCGCGTGCATAATCCAGGTCAGGGAGGTGTGGAGTGAGGATTCCTGCCCGGCGGTCCCGGGGTTTGCGCCGGCGGGGCCACCGGGGCCGTGATGCGGGTGCGGTCTATGCGTCGCGGGTGGCAGGGCGTGGAGCCGGCCCCGAGCCGGGGCGGGGGGCTGCCGAGGAAGCAGTGCAGGGCCGCAGCAGAATGGCTGGCGGGCGGTTGTCGGGATGGTCCGGGCGTGGATGTTCGTGAGTTTCTGGCACGACTGCGGCGACAGGCTTTCTTCGAAGGCCAGGTGGCCCATGTCCAGGAGTTGCCGGCGCGGCCCCCGGTGTTCGAGGCACCCCGGGAGAGCCTGCCGCCGGTGCTGCGGGAGGTCCTCGGTCGGCTGGGGATATCGGGTCTGTATTCGCACCAGGCCACGGCCGTCGACCTTGTGCGTGCCGGGCAGAGCATTGTCGTGGTAACGGGTACGGCCAGCGGCAAGACGCTGTGCTACACGTTGCCGGTGGTCGAGTGTCTGCTCGAGGATCCCCGTGCCACGATGCTGTTCCTCTATCCGACCAAGGCGCTGGCGCAGGACCAGTTGCGGGGGCTGACGCGGCTGCAGTTCGAGGATCTGGGGACCACGTTCCTGGCGGGGACCTATGACGGGGACACCCCCCAGGCCCTGCGGCGCAAAGTGCGCGACGGGGCCGGCGTGGTCCTGACCAATCCGGACATGCTGCATCAGGGCATTCTGCCCCAGCATGCCCGTTGGAACCGGTTCTTCAGCAATCTGCGTTACGTAGTCATCGACGAGGTCCATGCCTACCGGGGGGTGTTCGGGTCCCATCTGGCGAATGTTATGCGCCGCCTGCGGCGGATCTGTCGGCATTATGGTTCCGCGCCGCAGTTCATCTGTTCTTCCGCGACCATTGCCAATCCGAAGGAGCACGCCGAGCGCGTCTGCGGTCTGCCCATGACCCTGGTGGACAACGACGGCTCGCCGCGGGGCCCGAAGTGGTTCGTGCTCTGGAACCCCCCTCCCCTGAAGACGGCGGCCGCCGGGGCCGCCGGGAACTGGCGGGTCGGCGGCGACCGGCGCAGCCCGCTGGGGGAGGCCATGCAGTTGCTGTCCGTGCTGGTGAAGGAGGGCATTCAGACCATTGCCTTTGTGCGCACGCGTCTTGCGGCGGAGTTGATTCTCAGGGGTGTCCGGGACCGTCTGCGTCCGGTCTCCAGCCGTCTGGCGGACTCGGTTCAGGCGTATCGGGGCGGGTATTTGCCGGAGGAGCGTCGGGAGATTGAGCGGCGTTTGGCGGAGGGGGAGATTCTGGGGGTTGCGAGCACGAATGCATTGGAGTTGGGGATTGACATCGGCAGCCTGGATGCGTGCCTGCTGGTGGGGTATCCGGGCAGCGTTGCGAGTCTGTGGCAGCAGGCCGGCAGGGCGGGGCGCGGGCGGGAGGAGGCCATTGTCTTCCTGCTGGCGCAGAACGCACCGATGGACCAGTATCTGATGGCCCACGAAGGGTATCTCTTCGAGCAGTCTCCCGAGCAGGCCGTGGTGGACCCGGACAATCCGCACATTACGGTCGGGCACCTGAAATGCGCGGCCCACGAGTTGCCTCTGCGTGTGGAGGAGGCGCAGGGGTTCGGACCCTATGCCGAGACGGTCCTGGAGATCCTGGAGGAGGACCACCTCGTGCGCCGGATCGAGGGAAACTGGTACTGGGCCAGCACGGAGTATCCCGCGGCCCAGGTGAACCTGAGGAACATCGCGGGGCCGGTGTTCACGATCCAGGACGAAGCGGATGGGGAGCGGGTGATCGGCACGCTGGACGAGATCAGCGCCCTCTCCCAGCTCCACACCCATGCCGTCTACCTGCACGGGGCGGAGACGTACTTCGTGGACCGTCTGGACCTCGAACAGAAGATTGCCTTTGTCGTCCGGCGTGACCTGGACTACTACACGCAGTCGGTGCAGACCTCGACCATCGGCATCGAGGAGACGGAACTCGACGAGGAGTACCGCGGAGGCCGCCTGGGCTATGGGGACGTGACCGTGACCACCACCATCCCCATGTTCAAGAAGATCCGCTTCCATTCGCGGGACAGCCTCGGGTTCGAGCAGCTCGAACTGCCGCCGCAGATCCTCGAAACCGTGGCCATCTGGTTCGTACCGCCCGAATCCCTGGCGCAGCGCCTGCGGGCCGAGGGATGCCTGCTCGGCGAGGCCCTGATCGGCATCGCGAACGTCTTTGTCGAGGTGGCGCCTCTGTATGTGCTGTGCGACACGCAGGACATCGGGGCGGTGGTGGACAGCCACAATCTGGGCCGCGAGGCGCTGTTTGTTCACGACCGGTATCCTGGGGGCATGGGGTTCGCGCGTCGTTGCCTGGATCCGTTTGATGCCATGCTGCGGACGGTTGCGGAGGTGATCCGGGCCTGCGGCTGCGCCGATGGTTGTCCCTCGTGCGTCGGTTCGGCGGTGCCTCCTTCGGCCATGACGGACCTGGACTCGGCGGTGCGGGGGCGCATCCCGGACAAGCGGGCGGCGCGCCTGCTTCTCGACGGCCTGCTGGGATGATCGCGGCGGGGGGGGGCGGGGAAACGGACACAGACGGACGCAAACGGACGGGGACAGAACGCCTCAGCGTCGCCCCTCCGTAGGCCGCACGGTCCCCGGGCGGCGGGATTCGGCTCCGCGGAGCGTCGCCCTCCACGGGAATGGACCGCCCGCGGCCTCGCGGGCACTCTCGGCTCCGCGGAGCGTCGCCCTCCAC
>JAFGRS010000315.1 GCA_016935045.1 Lentisphaeria bacterium
AGGCCCGGGGGCGGGAAGGGAATCAGCCATGGATACCAGTTCTCCTTGACTCCACCGGGACGACCTCTGTGAAGGCGTTCCGGCCTCGACGGCACCCGCCGGACCCTTTCTGGACGGGTTCTAACCCGTGTCCCGGAAGAGACGATGGGCCCGGAGGACGTATCTTAGATAAGGTAGGCGGTAACGGGACAGTGTCAAGCCACCGATGGTGCGAAAATGGCCGGGAACATGCTGAAAAAAGGCCGTTGTGGTATACGGGTGGGGCCAGGGGGCGTCCGGGGGCCGTTGCCGGCGTGTTTTCCGGGGTCATGGTGCCCGGGTGGCCGGCGGGCGTGGCAGACGGGGTTCCACGAAGACCGCGGGCCGCACGTAGACGGGCTCGACGGAGCGTTCGACGGCAGCCGGGGTGCGGGGCCAGCCCCATCCGGGAATGTGCAGCAGCAGCTCGGCGTTCACGCCATCGACGAGCCGGAGTCTCGGGCGCAGGTCTACCGGCAGCGCTTCGGGGTCGATGCTGTCGCGCAGGCCCACCCAGCGGTTGCAGCGGCACGGGGTTTCGAGGAGGGCCTCGGGGGCAACCACGGCCGCTTCTCCGAGGAGGTACGGCCGCCCCCCGGACACACGGTACCGGGTGAGGATCAGTTCCTCCCGCCGCGCGTCGTGGAGGACACCCACGATACCGTCGTCACTCGCCCCTTCCCCGCACGCCGTGCGGGCCATGGCCACGCTGCCGGGGACGCCGCGCAGCGCCGCGCCGCTGACGGCGCAGATGCCCCGCACCAGGGCAATCCCGACCCGCGTGCCGCTGAAGCTCCCCGGGCCCGTGCCCACCGTCCATCGCCCCACCTCCGCCGGGGAGATCTCGAGGGAGGCAAACCCATCCCGGACCCACGGCACCAGCGCCATGTCGTTCCAGCGGCGGGACGCGGGCGCCCTGGCGGAGAAGAGGACCCGGTTCCCCCTCGCGATGGCCAGGGAAACGTCCCGGGACGTATCCAGCGCAGCCGCGATCATGGCGTTTCCCCCGCTCCGTGCCGGCACCGCAGCCGTGGGTCTCCGCGCAGGGCATCGACACGCTCCCGGGCCAGCCGAACGGGCAGCTCGATCCGGCGGCGGTCTCCGCCGAGGTGGGACAGCCGGATCTCCAGCAGCGGGTCTCCTTCCCCGTGGGCGGCCGCGCCGTGGAGCAGCGGCCGGATGCGCTCCGGCCACTCGACCGCCGTGATGGCGTCCGGCGCGAAGAGGTACTCCTCGATGCCGAAGGCCAGGGCCGTGCGGGCATCATCGATGCGGTACATATCGAGGTGGAAGAACCAGTTTCCGTCGGCGAGGCGATACTCCTGGACAATGGTGAAGGTCGGGCTGGTCACGGGTTCCACGATCCCGAGCCCCCGGGCAATGCCCCGGCTCAGCACCGTCTTGCCCGCCCCGAGGTCCCCGTACAGCGCCACCACGCTCCCGGGCCGCAGCCAGGAGGCCAGGATGCAGCCCAGGTGTTCCGTTGCCGCATCCGAGCTGCTCTCGACCACCGGACAGCCGCCCACGCTACACTCCTTCCCGGCACGCCAGGTGGTCGTAACCGCACACCTGCAGCGGCCGCCCCGCCAGGTCCCGGACGCCGGGCTCACCGGCCTCGAAATGCCCCAGGCAGTGCAACGGTGTCTCAAAGGGCCAGCTTTGCCGCAGGATCGGGCCATCCGCGGGGCGCACGGCAAACAGCAACTCGTAGTCCTCGCCGTCGCCGAGGGCCTGGTCCAACGTGGTTTCAGGGGTCCTGCGCGGCACCGTCTCCGGGGCCAGGCGCAGGCTCAGGCCCGAGGCCCGACACAGGCGCAGCGCGTCCAGCAGGAGACCGTCGCTGACATCGATCATGGCTCGGGCCAGGCCCCGGCTTCCCAACCAGGCGCCCTCGGCACAGCGCGGCACGAAGCGCAGATGATGCCCCGTCCGCAACGCAGAGCCAAACACCCCCGTCGCCCAGAATTCATCCCCGGGCATGGCGCCGCAACGCCGCACGACCTCTGCTGAACCCACCTCGCCCACGATCGTCAGCGAGGCAACCGTTCCCGCCGCCGAGGTCGCCAGGTCGCCGCCGATCAGCGCCACGCCAACCTCCCGGGCCAGGGCGATGAGGCCCTCGTGGAAAGCGCCCATCCACGCCTCGCCGCACCCCGGGCCAAAGGCCCCCGCCACCAGGCAGAAACGGGGGTGGCCTCCCATGGCCGCGACGTCACTGAGGTTACGGGCCAGGAGCTTGCGGCCCACCTCTCCGGCCGTCGCTGCATCCGGCCCGGCGGCATGGTAGTGGCGTTCCGCCACAACCTGATCCACCGCGAGAAGCAGCAGTCTGCCCCCTCCCACGTCCACGGCGGCACAGTCATCCCCCGGCGGAACGCGTACGTCTGCCGGGGCAGCGGGCAAGCGGGCAAACAGGCGGGCCAGGAACTCGTCCTCATTCATGGGCAACGGGTTCCTCGAGCCGGTCCAGCGCGTGTCTGGCGGAGGCAAGGGCAATGACACGGTGGAAGAAACAGGGACGCTGCCCGAACTCACAGAGCCCCTCCGGAGTCGAGCCGCCGCAGGCCCCGTACACCAGGCGCTTGGGACAGCGCCGATGGTCCAGGTAGAAACACTGCCGCAGACGCTCGCCGGACGTGCCGTCCCCCCCACGGAATACGGCCCGGTAGACGTTGGACAGGAACCCGGGAACACGATCCGAAAGGAGGTGCGGCAACAGGTATCCACGCAGGCGGTCGAGCCCGGAAGCCCGGGGCAGATCACGCCCCGTGAGCCGCACCGAGGCCGCGTCCGGAAAGGGCGACCCGGAGGCGAGAAGACCGCGGAAGACATAGTAGGCGTTCGGCACGGGCGCAAAGGACAGGTCGCCATGGTACTCCTGCCAGGAGTCGAGCCAATGGTCGTAGCTCGTGTAGGTCGCCAGGGACTCGCGGATGCGTGTCAGCACCATCTCCAGCGTCTGCGGGTCGCGGATGCCGGCCACCTGGACCCCGCTGTACCCCAGGAGACGGCACCCGGCCGCCTGCAGCCCGATGCGGGGCAACTGGGCCGCCAGAGACTGCGTGGCACTGATGTCCGATTCGCGCTGCAGCACCGCCGTGAACTCCCGCGGCACGTAGACCCCGGGGAACACCATGTGTTCGAGGGTCCGGATGTCCTCCATGGACAGCAGCAGCACCCGGGCAATCACCGGATGGCTGATCTGCCGCATGGCGAGAAACCACTGCAGCTCCTGCAGCTTCTTCATGTCCCAACCCGCATGCGTCACGATGAACTCCGCGCCGCTGGCGATCTTGCGGACCATCTTGCCGTACTGCAGGTACTGGTCGGCCGGATTGTACTTGAAGGGGTTCACCCCGGCGCCGGCGTGGAAGAAGCCGTCCTGCCGGCCGGCGGCCAGGCGCAGGATGTCCAGGCTTTCGAAGTATCCCGCCTCGTAGTGCCCCGGTCCTGCGATGCCCTTTCTGAGGGGGTGGAGGTCCGAGCGGTCCCCGGTCAGCGCCAGAATGCTGCGGATGCCTCGGCTGCGGGCACTCGCCAGGAGCTGCCGGGCCCGTTCGTCGTCCGTGCCCTTGCCCGAGATGTGCAGGAGGATGGGCTTCCCCGATGCTTCCATCAGGACGCCCGCCGTCTTCACCGGGTCGTGGCATTCCTCCGCCCGCAGCCGGTCGGTCACCGCAATGGCCGCCACGTCGTCCTCCCGGGCCAGGCGTGAGGCCATGGTGGCGCCGAGGGCCAGGGCCGAATCGAAGGGTTGCGCCAGCGGGGGCGAGTTGATCTCGATGAGGATCTGGAAACGGCCCTCACGCAGCCGGGACGCCAGACGCGAATCCCGCTCGAAAGCCATCTCGAGTTGCTCGGGGGAACCCTCTGTCTTCAAGCCTGGCACCTCACTCGCGAGCACCCGCCGCCCACCCGGAGCCGCCGGACATGCCCCGGACCGCGAAGGAGCACACCCTGGAAAGGGCCCCGCCAACAGGCCCTCCGATCCAACCAATATACAGGGACCCCATACACGCGCAACGGCACCGGTCCCATGGCCGTAACCCCTCAGACACGTGGGGAAGGTCTTGCGAAGATAAGGTCTGCGAAGAACCGGCGGAGACCTGCCTGCGCCTGCCTGTCGCGTCCGCGACGCGGGCAGATGTACCGCACCGGCAGGCCGCCGACTCCAGCACGTGCCCTGAGCCTGACGCCATGGCGCTGGAGCCGGTCGTCCTCGACCGTACCCCCCCGTGAGACCTTAGGGCCCGCGCGGGAATCACTTCCCATTTTGCTGCAGCCCATCCCGGTTCCTGGCAAGGCGCGAGCGCAGCGGGCATACCCGCAGTGGTACGTCCCGAGCGAGCAACGCCGCCAGGG
>JAFGRS010000034.1 GCA_016935045.1 Lentisphaeria bacterium
ACGCAGGGATGCTCGCGAGGACGCTCGCGCTCCAGGGGGCAGGGATGCTCGCGAGGACGCTCGCGCTCCAGGGGGCAGGGATGCTCGCGAGGACGCTCGCGCTCCAGGGGGCAGGAAGCTCGCGATACGCTCGCGCTCCAGGGGGCAGGAAGGCTCGCGGTACGCTCGCGCTCCAGGGGGCAGGAAGCTCGCGAGGATGATGGTGTCGTTGGCGGCAGACTCCACTGGAGCATTGCCCGGCGTCCCCGGGGTGACTGGCGAAGCTCGCGTCGGAATGCTATGCTTGTGCCGAACGGGCGCCCGGGGCGGAGTGCCACAGGCCGTCGTCCGGTTGTCGGGCGTCCTCGAGGGTGTGTTCCCCGGATCAGGGGCAAGGGACGAGAGGTCTTCCCCGACCGCAGGGCTCTACGGCGTCGAACGAGGACATGGCAATGAGCGACCTCCCCGCCGGCAGCGATCCGCGCCTGGCTTCCGTGCTGCTGTCCGAGGTGCAGTTGCAGCGGCGCGTGGCGGAGCTTGGGGCACGCATTGCGGCAGACTATGGGGGCGCAGGCCGGGTCACCCTCGTCGGGGTACTGAAGGGCGCCTGGGTCTTTCTGGCGGATCTCGCGCGGGCGATCCGGCGTGCGGGGGGGCCGGCCGTCGACTATGAATTCGTGCGCGCGTCCACCTACGGTACCGGCATGAAGGGGGCAGGCGAAGAGGGTCGGGAGGTGCGCATCGAGGGGCTCTCGGGGCCGTTGACGGGGAAGCATGTGCTGTTGGTGGAGGACATTCTCGACCAGGGGTTTACGCTGGCACGGATCCGCGCCTACCTGTGCGAGCAGGAACGCGTCGGCTCGCTGAAGCTGTGTGTGCTGTTGGTGAAGGCCCTGGAGGCGCCGGCGGCGACGGTGGCCGTACTGCGTCGGCAGTTGGTGCCGGAGTACGTGGGGTTCGAGGTTCCCGACCGCTGGGTTGCCGGGTACGGTCTTGACGTGGGGGAGGAGTTCCGGGACCTTCCGTACGTTGCCGTGATCCGGGAGGAGTGTTTCCGTCCGTGTCGCGGTTCTTGAGCGGCCGGGGGCAGGAAGGCGAGGTGTGGTGATGGCTACCGAGAAGCGGAACCAGGGTTTGGGGTGGCGGGTATGGGCGTCGCTTCCCTTCCGCGTCGTCCGGCTCCCCTTCGATTTCCTTTTCCTCACCTGGGATTTTCTGCGCGTCAGCGGTTGGCTGCTGGTGAACCTGCCCGCGTTTCTCCAGGACCGCAGCCCGAGGTCCTTCGGGCCGCGCTACGAGGGCGGCATCCTGGAGGAGACCTCGAGGGGGACCTTCTGGTACTGCCCCCTGGCGGCGAAGTACGGCACCAAGTCGGTCCTTCGACTGCTCTTCCCGCGCCTGTGCTGGCATGAGCCCTCCAATGGCGGCGGCCGGCGCTACCTGAGTTGGTTCGGCAGAAGCTCCGGGTCCCCCACTTCCTCGGGCCGTTACCTGCTGACCGCGTTGCTGCTGGTCCTGGTCTGGGGCGGCGTCGGCGGCGTCGGCGGTTGGCGTTACCGGCGCCACCTCCCGTTCTACGACCGCCTGCGGGGCCTCCGCCATGCCCCCGAAACGGTCCCCGCGGCGGTCGTGGACGTGGATCCGGCCCTGGCGGCGCGGTTGGTCCGGCAGGGCGTCGAGCTGGAGGCCGCGCAACGCACCGAAGAGGCCCAACGCCACTTCCGCACCGCTGTCCAGCGGGACCGCACCAACGCCTTTGCCCACGAGGGACTCGGCCGGACCTGTCTGGCGATGGGGCTCCACGACGAGTCGCGCCGGGCCTTTGCGCAGGCTGTGCAGCTCAACCCCGGCAGCGTTTCGGCGCGTCTGGGTCTGGCGCAGGTCATGGGGCGCCAGGGCGCGGACCAGGCGGCGTTGAAGGAGGTGGATGCGGTCCTCGAGAAGCACCCGGACGAGGCCCCCGCGCACCGTCTGCGGGGGGAATGTCTGGCGGCGCTGGGCCAGCTCGACCAGGCCCGTATCGCCCTGGACCGCGCCCTGGCCCTGGCTCCGGCCGAGGTCGACACGCACATGGCCCTGGCCCGGCTCGAACTGCGGCGGAACAACCTGGACAAGGCCGAGGAAGGCTACCGTGCGGCCCTGGACCGGGTCCCGGACCTTGCCTCCGCGCGGGTCGGGTTGGCATCCGTGCTGCGCCGCAAGGAGAAGCCTGTGGAGGCAGAGGTGATGTTGCGGGCGTTGCTCACCGATCTGCCCGATCATCCCGAGGCCGTCGAGGAACTGGCCACGGTGCTCATGGTCTCGGGCAGGCAGAACGAAGCGATCGCACTCTGCCGCAGCGTGACCGAACGGCACCCCGACTACGTCGGGCTGCGTGAGGCGTACGGCGGGCTCCTCCTTGCGGCGGGTCGGGACAACGACCTCTACCAGGTCGCCACGAAACTGCTGCAGGACCGTCCCGGCAGTGTCGCGGCGCATCTGCAGCTTGCGGCGCTGTTCCTGCGCAGGGGGTTGCCGGCGCTGGCCGTGGATCACAGCGCCAAGGCCCTGGCGCAGCAGCCGGAGTCCATCGGCGCCTACCGGCTGCACGCCTCGGCCCTGCTGGCCAACGGTGACCTCAAGCTGGCTGAGGAGCGGCTGCAGAGACTGCTCCGGGTTCTGCCCGATGACGGGGACGCGATGGTGGCGCTCGCGGAGTGCCTCCAGCGTCAGGGCCGGGAGGACGAGGCGCTGGCCATCCTCGAACGGGTCGTCAAGGCGCACCCACGGG
This sequence comes from Lentisphaeria bacterium, assembly GCA_016935045.1. GTDB lineage: Bacteria > Verrucomicrobiota > Lentisphaeria > Oligosphaerales > JAFGRS01 > JAFGRS01. Next base: position 2,750 of record JAFGRS010000034.1, read on the forward strand.
TGGCCGTGGCCCACTCCCAATGGGCGCAGGCCCTGTTCCGGAAAGGGCGCCTGCCGGAATCCGTCGAAGCCTTCCGGGCGGCGTTGGCCCTGACGCCATCGGACCCCAAGGCCCTGAACAACCTGGCCGCGGTCCTGAACTACACCGACCAGGAGCCGGACACGGCGCTGCAACACGCCATGAAGGCCCGTGAACTCGATCCGGCCAACCCCCAGATCGCCGATACCCTCGGCTGGATCCTTGCCTGCCGCAGGGAATACGACAAGGCACTGCCCCTCACCGAGTTCGCCGTGGCCGTGAGGCCCGACCTTCCCGTCCTCCTGTACCACCGTGCCGTCGTGCTGGCGGCCGTGGGCCGGGAAGCGGAAGCGGCCGACCTTCTCGACCGAGCCATCGGGTCCGGTGTCCTCTTCCATGGCATCGAGGACGCCAGGGCCTTGTTGTCGCGCCTGAGACCCAAGGTAGACAGGAAGGGGAACTGAGGGTCCGCACGGAAATACCTTCACATTTTGGCGGGGCAGCGCATGGTCATCCGCAAGGCACGAGGAGGGCGCATACCCTGAGGTATGGTACCGACGAGGTACGCAGCGGATGGCCGTGCGCCGCCT
>JAFGRS010000316.1 GCA_016935045.1 Lentisphaeria bacterium
GAGGGCGAAGCTCCTGCTGAGCCGCATCCCCTGGAGGGCGAAGCTCCTGCTGAGCCGCGCCCCGAGCCACTCGCGGGTTTCGCTGAGGCATTACGCCGGCGGAGGAAGGAAGGCAACCCTCGCCCGCCGATGCGGTGTATATTCCTCCCGGCGGCGGCTCCGAACATAGCTTCAGCCTGCGCGAGTCACCGCGAAGCATATGGAACAGACGAATGTTCTCCCGGCGAACAGGTTGCATCCCGAGTCCTGCCGTTGCACGGGTGTGCCGGGTGCTTCCGGGCGCCGCTATGGTTGACTACTGCGCCCAGAGGCCGAAAGATGATGGATGCCGTGTCCTCGCGCGTGTCCCGCGGTGCACGAATCGGCCGGCGTAGGACGGAAACAACATGATCCTATGAGCTTCTGGACATCGGTCATTGTCCTGATCTGCGTCGTCGCCATCGTGGTGCTCAGCCGCCGGCTCTTCGACCGCTACCGCACACTCCTCGACAGTCTCGACCGCGAACGGCGCAGCCGGGCCGCCGACATCGCCTTCCTCAATGAGTTCACCCGCAAGCTCGCGGACGTGACCGAGGCTGCGGATGCCATGGACATGGTCCTCCATCACGTCCTCGATGTGCTCCAGGCCGAGTCCGTCGGCATCTATCTCGTCGAAGAGGAAGACGGAAACAGAAGACTCCGCGGCGCGGCCTGCACCGGGACATTCCCCGCCTTCGAGCAACCCGCCAATGTCCAGGAACTCATGCGGCAATACCCCCGCCAACGCTCGGCCCACTTCCCCCACGAACTCATCCCCCCGGGCCAAGGCCTCATCGCTCGGGCAGCCCTCGACACCGGACCCGTACTCGTCGGCGAACCCGACCCGGCCGCCGAGGCCCTGCTGCCCCGCTCCGTGCGCTGCCTGATCGCCACACCCATGCAGATCGAGCATCGCGTCACCGGAGTCGTCGTCGCGGTCAACTGCCGTGAGGAGAGCCGGAGGTTCGAGGAACGCGATCGGGATCTGCTCGCCGCCCTCTCCTGCCAGGCCGCCCTCGCCAGCAACCTGATCCGCGTCTACGCCGAACGGGCCCGCCAGGAACGCATGGTGCAGGAAATCCGCATCGCCCGCGAACTGCAGCAGTCTCTGCTCCCAGCCCCCCTGACGGAGTGGGGGAGCTTCCGTCTCACCGTCTGCGCCCGCCCCGCCCTGGAAGTCGCCGGTGACTACTACGACTACGTCCCCATCGACCAGGACCGCCTGCTGGTCATCGTGGCCGATGCCACCGGCAAGGGCGTCGCGGCCTGCGTGCTCATGGCCATCTGCCGCAGCGTCGCCCACGTCGCCGCGGACAGCTACCAGGGCATGGAGCAGTTCCTCCGCGAAATGAACCGGAGACTCTTCGTGGACACCGACCGCAGCCGCTTCGTCACCCTGGCGGCAACCGTGCTGGACCGCCGCCGCAACACCGTCGAGTACGGCTGCGCCGGCCATACTCCCATGCTCGTCCGCCATGCCGACGGCAGCACCGAAACCGTCCGCTGCGGCGGAACCGCCCTCGGACTCCTGCCCCCAGCCCTCGCCGGGCCCTTCGAGTCCCGCAGCCTGGACATCCCCCCGGGCACGTCCTTCCTGCTCTTCAGCGACGGTCTCACGGAGGCCCTCAACCGCACGCAGGAGGAGTTCGGCCTCCCACGCCTGGAGGCACTCTGGCGGGACCATGCCCTGCCCCTCGAACCCATGCGGGACCTGATCATCGAACGCGTCGCCGCCTTCGAGAAGGACCAGGGACAGGCCGATGACCAGACCCTGCTTCTCTTCGAACTCGCTGGACCGGCCGCCGATACACAGCGTCCGGCCCGCGGCGATCCCCAGGCCCCGCCTCTCTGAGTGTGCCGGTGCATGCCGGGTCCCCTGCCCACCCCGCCGTGAGCTCCAGGCCTCACCAGGCTGATCGCAGGGCGCGCGGACGTGCAACGCCCGGAGGAGATGCCCTGGAGCCCGCCGTCCTCGGCGGTATGCCGAACCCACGCAGGGGCGGCGCAGGACGACCGACGCCGGCGCGAACGCTGCAGGAATGGGCGTTCGCCTTGCGCGCGCCGGTCCGTTCCGGAGCTTGCCAACACCCACCTTCCCCCGGTTGCCTGCATGCCAGGGCAAGGATCGTTACCGGTGCGGGAACTTCCCCCGTTGGTCAAGGTCACAGTAAGGATGGTATGGCAGCAGCCGGTGTCAGGCAAGGTGCCAATGGTCTCAGAATGACCTGAGCCTTGAGATCTGTGCCCGTGAGGTCGCGGGCGGTTCGGCCCCATACGGCAGAATTGGTAAGAGGAAGGTGATACCGATGGCGGGAAAACTGGTGGAATTGACGGAGAAGAACTTCGACGAAACGGTGGCTTCCGGGGCCGTCCTGGTGGACTTCTGGGCCTCGTGGTGCGGCCCCTGCCGCATGCAGACTCCCATCCTCGAGGAACTGCTCGCGGAAATCGGCGCTGCCGCAACCATCGCCAAGGTGGATGTGGATGCGGCGCCAACACTTGCCGCCCGTTTCGGCGTCCGCTCGATCCCGACGCTCATCCTGTTCCGCAAGGGGCGCGTCGCTCAGCAGTGGGTCGGACTGCAGCAGAAGGACACCCTCAAGGACGCCATCATGGCCTGATCGCGTCGACCGATACCACCGAACCGGTCTCCAGGGACTCGATGGCCGCCTGAAGCACCCGCTGGGCGGCCAGACCGTCCGCGCCACTGCCGTCAATCTCGTCCGGGGAAGCCCCCGAGGAGACCTGCCTGGCAAAGGTGATCAGGCGACAGCGGAATGTGTCCCTGAACTCCCGGCAACGATCGGGCCCGAACACCGGGTTCGTGTAGACCAGCTTGGTCAGGCTGTCGGCCGGGTAGAGTGTGGCCTCGCGCCACATGTCCTCCAGCACAAAACGCCCCGCGATGCCAGCCACTTCGCAACGCTCCATCGGGTGTCCCCGGGCCATGTCGTAACTGGCCGTCAGATGCCCGGGAACCCCGCTGCGGAAGCGCAGGTTGAGTTGCATGTTGGTCCAGATGGTCCGGCCGGGCCCGCGCTTCGCAAAGCAGTGCACTTCGGCGATGTCCCCGCAGAAGTGGCGGAGAACGTCCACCGAGTGAGGATTCAGCGCCTTGATCATGTAGTACGGAGAACTCTCGTTGCGATTGTGGATCCACATGGACATGTTGGCAAAGAGCTGTTCCCCGATACGTCCCTCGTCCACCCACTGCCTGGCCAGGCGGGCGGCCGGCGTGAAGCGATGGTTGAAGTCAATCCCGAAGCAACGCCCGCGTTCCCGCGCGCAGGCGACCATCGCTTCCGCCTCCGGGATCGTGTTGCAGATGGGTTTCTCGCACAGGACATGGCAACCCGCCTCCAGAGCCTGCAGCGTCGGCTCATAGTGGTCGCTGCCATACTCCACACCACCCGTGGCCACGCTGCATAGATCCGGCCGCAACGCCGTCAGCAGACTCGGCGCGTCGGTATAGGCGGGGACGCCGAGCCGGGCCGCGGCTGCGTCCGCGCGGTCCCGCCGGATGTCGCATACGCCCACCAACTCGGTCAGGGGCTCTTCCCGGTAAATGTCAGCATGCAGGTTCCCGATGGGACCGCACCCGATCACGGCCACTCGCAATGCCATGGTCTCTCCTGCCCATTGGTCCCGGGGCGGCCGTCATTCGCCATGTCCGGCGTGCGCCTGCCCCGGAAAAACGCGGCCACTGTAGCCCGACGGACCGACGGCTGCAAGGACATGCCGA
>JAFGRS010000317.1 GCA_016935045.1 Lentisphaeria bacterium
AGCCTCGCCCTCCAGGGGGATGGGATGCGGCTCCGCGGAGCGTCGCCCTCCAGGGGGATGGCGCGTCGATGCCGCGATTACAGTCGGACCTGGGAACTGGGGAGCTGGCCCTCGCGTTTGCGGGCCTCCTCGGTTTCCCGTTCCCAGGTGAGGTGGCGGTATTCGTCCGGGGCCGCGGTGGCGAACCATTCGCGGAAGTCCTCCCACATGGGCAGGGTCCAGGCGGTATCGATCTGGGCGGTGGTGTAGCGTTTCTCCTCGAGGCGTTGGAAGCCGAAGATGTCACGCACGTGGGACTTTTCGGCGCCGACGGCGCATTCTTCCGCCAGGTGGGGCGGGATGAAGAGGACGCCGGCGGGGGTCCCGAGCACGACATCGCCGGGCATGCAGATGGCCCGTCCGATGCGGCAGGGGACATTCATGCCGGTCATGGTGACTTCGCCGATGCCGGTGGGGTCGTTGCCGCGGTAGAAGGTCTGAATCTCCCGGATCTGCATGACCTGCTGGACGTCCCGGATCCCTCCCCAGATCACCGATCCGCCGCGCTTGGTCCGGGCCGCAACCGCCGTCGAGAGATTCCCGCCCACGTAGGTGCCCTGGAAGACCTTGTCGAAGAGATCCACCACCAGGACATCGTCCTCCACCAGCGAGTCCACCACCCACTGGTTGAAGAAACCGTGACGCCCCTCGGTCTCGTGCCCGTGCTTGAGGAGGCATTCGTGCAGATCCGGCCGCATGGGCACCATGACGGCCGTGACCGCGCGCCCCACCAGGATCCCGTCCGCATGGATGCGCCGGAATTCGCCCTCGAACTGGTACTTGTAGCCCCTGCGCCAGAGGGGTCCCCAGGCTTCTTCGAGGGTGACCCGCCGCATGCGCCGCAGGATGCTCTCCGGCACCCGGGGACGTCCGTTGGCGAAGCGCTCGCCGGTCCAGAGCGGGGTCAGTTGGCGGATGTCTTCGGGGCAATCGAACCGCATGTTTCGGCCTCCTCGTCCCTGACCTGATCGACCCATGAACCACGAATGGACACGAATGAACACCAATGGGCACAACGAATTACGGCACCGGAGGCGGCAGACGGGGAACTCCCGTTGCGTCCCGGTCCAAAGCCCCGCAACGGCTTCTCATTCGTGTGGATTCGTGTCCATTCGTGGTTCTCCCGTGCATCGTCCAGGCTAACTCCAGAGCCGGTCGTGGGCCCATTCGTCGTCCCACTGGGTCGTGGGTCCCCAGAGTTCGGGGTGGGCCGGGTGGCGGTGTTCGCGGAGCACCTCGTCGTTGTAGTCCTCGATGCCGAGCCCCGGGTGCTCGCTGACCTCGATGTAGCCGTCGCGGAGGCGGGGCCGGCCCGGGCCGGTGACGATGTCTTCCCACCAGGGCACGTCCGCGGCGTGGAATTCCAGGGCGAGGAAGTTGTCCGTGGCCGTGGCGACGTGGGCGGCGGCCATGCAGGCGACGGGGCTCTCGGCCATGTGGATGGCCATGGCCACCCCGTGGTCCTGGGCCATGTCGCCGATCTTCCTGGTCTCGAGAATCCCCCCCGCCGTGAGCACGTCCGGATGCACCACCGACACGCCTCCGGCGGCCAGCAACGGCAGGAAAGACTCCTTCAGGTAGATGTCCTCCCCGGTGCAGATCGGTACGGTGGTGGCCCGTTGCAGGCGGGCGTAGTGTTCGGTGTACTGCCAGGGCACGGGGTCTTCCATCCAGGCGGGATGGTATTTCTCGAGGCGCCGGGCCAGGCGGATGCAGTCTTCGAGGCCGATGTGTCCGAGGTGGTCGATGGCGAGGGGCAGTTCCGGGCCCACCGCGGTGCGGGCTTCGGCGACGTATTGTTCGAGCCAATCCAGTCCCTGCTCGGTGATGTGGATGCCAGTGAACGGATGCTGCACGTTGAGCAAGTCGTAGCTACGGTTGCGCCGTTCGAAGCGGGCCAGCCTGTCCTCGGTCGCGTTGGGACGCGCCCGCACCGCGGCCCGCCGGGAGGTGAGCTGGTCGAGGACCCCGAGGGGGGCGCTGAGCATTCCCGGCCGGCCCAGCAGTTGCCAGGCGCCTACGTCGGTCTTGAGGAAGGTGTATCCTGCCGCGGCGCGCCGGGCGAGGGCCTCCCCGGCCTGCCGGCCGTCGGCGTTCCGCGGGGTGGGCGTGTCGCAGTACATCCGGACCCGGTCCCGGAAGCGACCGCCGAGCATCTGGTACACGGGCACGCCATAGGCCTTACCGGCCAGGTCCCACAGGGCGATTTCGACCCCGCTGACTCCACCCCCCTGACGCGCATGACCGCCGAACTGCTTCAGCCGGCGGAACAGACGGTCCACATGGCAGGGGTTCTCCCCCAGGAGCCGCCCCTTGAGCATGAGGGCATAGGTCCGGCTGGCGCCGTCCCGCACTTCCCCCAGGCCGACCAGGCCCTGGTTGGTGTGGATCTTCATCAGGATGCTGTGGCAGGGTGCGCCGACGATGTCCGTGAACCGGAGATCCGTGATCCGGAGTGTCGAGGGGGTCGAGTACGGGTTGACCCGGTTGAGGGCTTCCTCGGGGGTCTGCACGGGAGTGGGTGGTTCTGCCGCCGCGTGTGGGTCCATGGGTGTGTGTACCGCTCGCTCCTGTTCCCGGATGGGGGGCGGAGAGGCTGCCCGGGGCAGGTCCCCGCGTGTCCCGCAAGGTTCGTCCTTCGCTGCCATACTATGCCATGGCCCGGCGGCGGGGCAATGCCGGCGGGTCCCGCCGCCGGGCCGTTTCAAGAGAGCCGAAATGTGGGAGGCGCCCGCTCGGAGTCCCGCGTTCACGCGGAAGCTCTTCGGGGCTTCAGCCCCCGTCCCCCGGATTTCCTCACCCGGGTCTCCGTCCGGGGGTCGCGTTTGCATGACGTGTCCTGCCGGATACACTCTTCCATAGTCCTGCATTCCGCGTGCGTGGTCATCGAGGGCTCCTCGGGGGCAGCGGTGGTTGGAGGCGGCGCCATGCGAAAGCTGTTGTCTGTCGGTCTGTCGCTATCGATCTGCTGTGCCGTCGGCCTTCTCCGGGCCGCCGTGGAGGACCGGGACGGCGATGGGATCCCGGACGCGGTGGAGGCAAGCCTCGGCAGCCGCGCGGACGAACCCGATCGCTTCACGACGGTGCTCGAGGACGGCGCCGAGGCGGGAACGGCCGCGGAGACCCCCTTCTACGATCCGGGTCTGGATGTGCTGCGCGTGGCGGTCTGCCATGCCGGAGACGACCGTTTCGTCTGGCGCGTCGACTTCGTGGGCGAGCCGCACCCGGGCGACACGGTGCTCCATCTTTACCTCGACGCCGACCGCAATCCCGGCACGGGCCGCCAGGACCCAGGCCCGGTGGCCGGGGTCGAGTACATGCTCAGTGTAATCCGGGGGTCGGGCGCCTCGACGGTGTTCGCCGCGGACGGGTCGAGGCAGGCATCCATTCCCGTCACGGTGGCGGTGTTGGGACGATCCGTGTACCTCTCCGCGGACGTCAACCTGGACCGCGAAGGAGACGCCGCCGCCTTCGAGCTGTACGTGCTCTGCCATGCGGCCGAGGCCGCGGCGCCCTCCGGCCGGCGCATGACCGACAGCTCGCGCCGCGTCGCCGTTGCCGGCGTGCCCCTGGATCCCCGTCCCAAGGTCCGCCGGCTGGTCGACCATGACGTGGCGGAGGGTACGGACCGGACCTGCGGCCTGGACATCATCCGCGCGCTGCTGGCGCGGGAGGACACGGTCCAGGTACCCTACGACCGTCTCGAGACGGACGGCTTCGAGGTGGACGTGCAGACCTCCCGCCGTTTCGGCCATGTCTCCCGCACGCGCCCGGGGGGACGGGTTTCCGTCGCGGCCCCGCCGGGGTCGTACCACGTCGGTTTCCTGATGTACGACGATGCCAGTGACGAACGGATCGTGTTTCGCGTCGGGGGGAGCATCCGGGGGGTGGCCTGCGCCGACTGCAACAACAACCGGCACTGGATCTTCTGGCTCCGGGAGCCGATCCTCTTCGCCGGCGGAGAAGCCGTGGAACTGATCGGCACCGGCCCCACGGGACAGCATGGCATCGGCGCGGTCCTCTTTCTGCCGCAACCTCCGCCCATCGCCGGATTCCCCTACGAGGTCCGCCATCTGACCACCTTCACCCCGGTCGGGGAGGACGGACGCGTTCTCGTCTCCTGGACCACCGGCATGCCCTCGATCACCCGTTTCGAGTTCGGAACCGACACCGCCTACGGCAGCGTCGCCGGCGCGGAGCACAGCACCCTCGTCCACCGCGTCTCGATCGAGGGACTGGCCCCGGGGGCGACCTACCACGGCCGTGCCGTCGGCCGCCGCCCGGACGGCTCGGACTACGCCTCGGAGGATCTTGCCTTCACGGCCCGGAGCGTGCCTCCTCCGCCCACGGTGGCGGAGGTCCGCCGCGTGCCGCTGCGGGTGCGCAACCCGCATGCGTTTCCGGCGCTCTCCTGGCCGGTGACGGGCGGCATACCGATCCCAGAGGGACAGCTTGCGGATGCCGCGGCGATGCGGCTGACGGCGGATGGCCGGGAGGTCCCCGCGCAGATCCGCACCACGGCCCGATGGCTGGACGGCAGCGTGAAGTGGGTGCTCATCACCCTGCTCGCGGATGTCGCGCCCGAGTCCGAGCGCGTCTTCACCCTCGAGTACGGCCGTGGTGTCGGCAGGACCGCGGCCGGCACGGATCTGCTGCGCCAGGACGGCGACGGCGTGCTTCTGCTCCCGGGGCCCTGCGCGTTCCGCATCCTCGCGGACGGGACCCTCGAACTGCCGGGAGAAGGCCCCTGCGCGACCGTGGCGACCGGCAGCGGGGGTCAACCCTGTACCTCCCCCGCGGCCGCCGAGATCCGCATCGAGGAGAGGGGGCCCCTGCGCGCCACGGTGGCCGTCCGCAGCCGGCTGGGTCTGCCGGACGGGCAGGGGGGTATCGGTATCGAGCAGCGCATCTCCGTATTCCGGGGGCTGCCGCTGGTGCATCTTGCCCACACCTTCGTCGTCGAGGCGGAGGCCGCCTTCGCGGAGGTGGAATCGCTGTCGCTGCGTCTGCCGCTGGGGGCGTCGTCGTGGCGTCTGGGGCGTGTTGCGGGCGGGTCGGTGGAGCTGCCCGCGGGGTCCGCGGCCATACAGCATTTCGACCATGCCTTCACGGTGTCGGGCGAGGAGAGCGAGGGGCGTCTGACGGGTTCGGCCCTTGGCGGCGATGCCCTGGTGGCGGTGCGCGACTTCTGGCAGCAGTATCCCAAGGGATTCCGGGCCGGGAACGGGGTCTTCGAGGTGGACCTGTGTCCCGACTTCGAGGCCGGGCGGTACGACGCCTTCCCCTTCGAGAAGGAGGGCCACCAACTCTATTACTATCTGCGCCAGGGCCGCTACCGCTTCCGCCGCGGCATGGCCAAGACCCACGATCTGCTGATCGGTGTGGCCTGCGGCCCGCAGGCGCCGGCCTACGCCACCCTGTTCCAGCGTCCGCTGCTCCTGGTGGCGCCCCCGCAGTGGCTCTGCGACAGCCTCGCGTTCTACGCCGTGGCGCCACGGGACACAACCCGCTTCCGGGCCTACGAAGAGAGCATCGACCGCAACCTCAGCCGCTACATCGAGACGCGGGAACGGCAGCACGACTACGGCCTGATGAACTTCGGGGATTGGTACGGCGAGCGCGGCGCCAACTGGGGCAACATCGAGTACGACACCCAGCACGCACTCCTGCTCGAATTCATCCGCAGCGGCAACGAGGAGGCATTCTTCCTCGCCGACCAGGCCGAACGCCACAACCGTGACATCGACACGGTCCAGTGGGCGCCCGACCCCGGCGCGGTGGGCATGGTCTACATCCACCAGATGGGGCACGTGGGCGGGTACTACACCGAGAGCGTGCCGGGCACCCTCGGCATCCCCCAGGCAGGCGCCACGATCAGTCACGCCTGGGCCGAGGGGCACTTCAACCACTACTTCCTGACCGGAGACCGTCGTTCCTACGAGACCGGCCGGGCCGTGGTGGACTACTTCGCCCGCAAGGAAATGGCGCGTCCCTACGACTTCACGAGCTGCCGGGTGCCCGGGTGGCACCTCATCGCGAACGCCATTGCCTATGCCTCGACCTGCGATCCCTACTACCTCAACGTGTCGCGGGTCATCGTGGACCGGGTGCTCGAAACCCAGGACCGGGCGCCGCGGCCGCTACCGGAGTACCAGTGCGAGCCCGGGCGCACGCACCAGGTGGGGGGCTGGTCACGCATGATGGTCCCCGGCCACTGCCACTGCATCCCGCGCCACCGGGGCAACGCCGGCTTCATGGTGGCCGTCCTGCTCTCGGGACTCAAGTACTACCACGATGTGACCGGCGATCCGGCCGTGCGGGAGTGCATCGTCGCGGGGGCCCGTTCGCTCGTGGACGAGTGCTACTCCCCCGAGGTGCACGGCTTCCGCTACACCTCCTGCCCCGCCATGCGCTACACGCCCGGCAGCAGCCCGCTGATGGCCGAGGGGATCGCCCGCGCTTACCTCTGGACCCGCGACCCCGGGCTCGAAGACGTCCTCACCATGGCCCTGCCTCTGGGCGCCGGCGGCAGCGGCTACGGCAAGGGCTTCAGCATGTACTACCGCGCCGCGCCGCGGCTCCTCGCGGACCTGGCGGCCTGCGGCCTGACCCTGAACGAACAGGCCACGGCCCCCCGCGTGCCTTTCACGCCGCCCGCCTGGATGCAGGGCCCCCGCTCCGCCGGGCAGATCGTGGTCCAGGCGGAGGCCTTCACGGCCCAGGGGGGCGGGACCTGCCAGGTCCGGGACGATCGCCAGGCCGCCTGGGGGAGCATCGTCACCTACTGGCACCAGGACATCGGCCACTGGCTCGAATGGACGGTCGAGGCGCCCGAAACCGGCGAGTACGTCCTGCGTCTGCGCTATGCGAGCGGCTCGCCGGAACCGCGTCGGGAGCTGCGGCTGGATGGCAAGGTGCCCTTTGCCGGGGCCGAGGACATCCGCTTCGACACCACGGGGGGTTACGGGACCCGCGCGGACGAATGGCGCTGGCGGACCCTCGAAGACCCACCCGGCCGGGAAGCCCGCCTCCGGCTCGAACGGGGCAGCCACGTCCTGCGCCTGACCAACCTCGGCGACGGTCTGGCGCTGGATTTCCTGGCGCTGGCGCCGTGCCCCGCCCCCCCGCTCTGATGCCTTGCCTCCCCGCGGTAATGCCCCAGTGAAAACAGGAAGGACTCGGGAATCGGCTCCGCGGAGCGTCGCCCTCCAGGGGATGGGAATCGGCTCCGCGGAGCGTCGCCCTCCAGGGGATGGGA
>JAFGRS010000318.1 GCA_016935045.1 Lentisphaeria bacterium
AGGCGTCGAAAGCGGGCCGGGGTGACGCCGGTTCCCGTCCTGAACACGCGCGTGAAATGGCTCTGGTCGCAGAACCCGCAGCGGTAGGCGATCTCGGCCAGCGACAGGTCACTGAAGGTCAGCAGGCGCCGGGATTCGCCCAGGCGGATGTCGGTAAGATGCTCGTGAAAGGACATTTGCGTGTCCCGCCGGAGGGCCTGGGCGATGCTTGAAGCGCTGGCGCCGATCTGGCGCGCGGCTTGACGAAGGGTCAGCCGGCGGCCGTGGTTGCGTTCCAGCCAGACCCGGGTCCGGGCGCTCAGGGAGGGTTGCTGGAGTTGTCCCGTCGTCCCGACGCTGTCGAGGAACAGGGAGACCCGCTTCGAGGTCCAGTGGCAGATGTCGGCCACTTCCTCCTGGCGTTCCAGTTCGCGGAGTGCCAGGAGGTGGCGCCCGAGAGCGGCGGTCAGGTCCTGCCCATGGCGCACGACGCTCTCCCGGACGAGGAAGGCCAGGAGGAGGTGCACATGGGCCTTCATCTGCTCGATGTTGAGGCTCGATGCCAGCATGACACGGCCGAAGAAGCCGTCCATGAGCAGCATGGTCCGGCGCCGGTCGCCGCGCTCCAGGGCCTGATCCAGGGCCGCGAAGAGCGCGAAGAAGTCCGTTTCGCCCACACCGTGGGGCCCCAGGTCCTGCATGAGTTCCGCAATGCGGCGCTGCTGGAGGTACTTCTCGTGCAGGTCCTCGAAGACGTCAAGTGAATTGATCCCGGCGGAGAAGAGGCCTTCGAAGACGAAGGAGGCCATGCCCCGGGTTTCGAGCGCGGAGAGCATGGGCACCTGGCAGATGCGCTGCCGGCAGGGGACCGGGGAGGCGCCCCTTACGGCGTGCAGGCTCGAGGTGACGAAACCGCGGTCCTCGTCCGCCTGACCGGCATAGAAGAACCCCCCCATCTCGACGGCGCCCTCGAGCCGCCCGGCGGGGGCCACCGGGAACACCACGCTGTTCAGACCCACCCAGCAACGGAAGAAGTAGGGCTCCCCGGTCTGCAGAGCCTGGTAGGCTCCGGCCGTGATGGCACTGCGGCAGTAGCCGGTCGTCACGGTGTCCTCGAGGCAGCAGCGGCAGAACGGGCAGAAACGGCCCCCGAAGCGCGCGGGTTCGGCCCGGCGGACGTCGATGAAGACGGCTCCCCGGGGCAGGTAGCGGTCGCAGTCATCGAGGAGCGCCTCGATACGCTCGTGTTGTCGGCCCGTCAGCATACGCATCGCCTCGGGACGGCGGCCGCGGGGAGGCCCCTCCCGCCGTCCCCCATGCTCAGAATGCCTTACCCGGCGGAAGCGAAATGGACACCATACCAATCGTCTCGTAACTGCCTGGAGCGCGAGTGTCCTCGCGGGCAACTTGACGGCCTCCGGACGGTTTCGAGACGATTAGTAAGGCAGCCTGAAGCAGATCCCACGAGCCGAACGCCCGACTCTCTTCCGGATTGCGCCACTCGGCTCGTGGCGCCTACCCGGGCGGCTCTCGGCCGACGCGGGGGAGAAAGGCGGCAGCATTGCCGCCGTCTCCTCCCTTCCGGCGGAGTTCCGGGCCCGGTTCCGGCGGCAGCACGATGACGTCGTCCGGCTCGACGCCGATGTCGATTCGTGTTCCGGTCTGCCTCGGGACCTTGGGATTGAGTTCGAAGGCCTGCAGACGGATGCCCGCGGCCGCCTCGAAGAGATACTCCGCCAGTTCGCCCAGGTAGGTGACCTGGACGAGGGTCGTCGGGAAGACATTGGCGTCGGGCCGGCCGATGCGGAGTGCCTCCGGCCGGATGGAGAGCATGACGGGTGCCTGGTCCGGGATGGCGGGGCAGTCGACCCGGGAGCAGAGGATGCCGAGAGGGGTCTCGATGTGGAGTTGGCCGCGGTCCCGGTCCCGGAGGGTCCCGGGGACGAGGTTCGCCTCGCCGATGAATCCTGCCACGAAGACGCTGTTGGGCCGGTTGTACACCTCCCGCGGCGAGCCGGTCTGCAGCAGTCGTCCGTCCCGCAGCACGGCGATGCGGTCGGCCATGCTCAGGGCCTCCTGGCGGTCATGGGTGACGTAGACGGCCGTCAGCCGGTTGTCCTTGCAGATGCGGCGGATCTCCGCCCGCATGTCGCGTCTGAGTTTGGCGTCGAGGTTGGCCAGGGGCTCGTCGAGCAGGAGGCAACCCGGTTCGACGACGAGAGTGCGCGCCAGGGCCACGCGTTGTTGCTGGCCGCCGGACAGCTCGTTGGGCTTGCGCTGAACCAGCTCGCCGATCTGCACGGCTGCGAGGGCCCGCCGCACCCGGTGCTCCCGCTCGGCTTTGGGGATGCCCCGCATCTCGAGGCCGAAGCCGACATTCTGGGCTACCGTCATGTGGGGCCAGAGGGCGTAGCCCTGGAATACCATGGCGGTGTTGCGCAGGTGCGGGGGCCGCGGGCCGACATCCTCCCCGTCCATGCGGATCCGCCCCGAGGTGAGGGTCTCGAACCCGGCCAGGCAGCGCAGCAGCGTGGTCTTGCCGCAGCCCGAAGGCCCCAGCAGAAAGACCAGTTCGCCGTCGGCAATGTCGAGATCGACGTCACGCAGTGCGGCGACGTTGCCGAAGGTCTTGCAGACCGATTCGAGGCGGATGTTCATGGCCCGTGGGTGACTGCTCCGGGGGATCTCGGCAGGGCGGTCAAGCCCCTGCCTGTGCGTGGTGGCTTTTCTCAAGGGCGGCGAAGGGGTGCAGGAGTTCCCGGTAGACGGCGACGTTTTCGGGATGGGGGTTGACGCGCCGCGCCGGGTCGCAGCGGCAGCAGGCCGCCGTCAGCGTCTCCCAGGCGCTGCCATCGGCCCCGTTGGCGGCCCTCATGGCGGCCCCGAGGGCAGCCGAGTTCCCCGTGTCCAGGCGGTCGACGGAGGCGTCGAAGACATCGGCAAGAACCTGGCAGATGCCGTCGGAACGGCTGGCGCCGCCCGTGACCCGGAGGTGGGACGGGGGTTCGCCGATCCAACCGGAGTGCAGCTTCATGCTCAGCGCCTGGGCTTCGACAAGGGCGCGCACGACGGCCGGAGCGTCCCTCCCGGCCACGAAGGCTTCGCTGCCCCGGCGCACGGGCCCGGGCTTGAGGACCAGGGGGGTGATCTCCGGGACGTAGTAGGGCAGCATCATGTTCCCGTTGTTGCCCGCGGGAGTGGCCCGGAAGGCATCCACATCGAATTCCCTCCAGGACAGGCCAAAGGCATTGCGGACCTCCTCCCGGGCCAGGGACCCGTTCTTGAAGCAGATCAGGCACATGAACCCGCCCGCGGGGTTGCCGAACACGTGGCCATAGCCCTGGGGATCCACGGCGGGCGTGGCCATGGCCGCGAAGTAGGTGTCGCTCGTGCCCAGGGAGACGACGGCCGTGCCCGGCTGCCAGCCGCCGACTCCGATGAGGCTGTTGGGGTTGTCGCCGGACCAGACGACGACCGGCGTGCCCTCGGCGAACCCGTAGGTCTCGACCAAGTAGCGGGAGAGGGGGCCGACGACATGGTTGGAGGGCACCACGGGCGGCAGCTTCGGGAGCAGGTCGGGGGCGGTGGCCCGGAGCAGCTCCTCGTCCCAATCGCCGTGGGCCAGGTGGAGGAGGTTCATGCCGGCGCCGTCCCCCCGGTCGATGGGGGCGGTGGTGCCCGTGAGCAGAGAGCACAGGAAGGAGCTGACCAGGTGAATGACGCGGGTCGCCCCGTAGGCTTCGGGTTCGGTCTTGGCAAAACGCCGGATCTGGGGCCCCGAGAAGCGCTCGACGGCGGAAGAGCCGCTGATCCGGCGCACCCGGTGCGCACCCCCCAACGCCGCGTCGATCTCGGCACACTCGGCCGACGTGCTGCTGTCCATCCAAATCGGCGCCGTGGGCCGCGAAAGACACCCCGCCACCATCCCGGGCAGGCCCTGCCCCCGAGCCGGAGCGGACGGCAAAGGCCGACGCAGGTACACGGTGCCGTGCTGCTGGCCGCTGCCACTGACGGCCCGGATGTGCCGCAGAGGAACACCCGCCTTGTGAAAGTCCCCGAGGAGCCGTTCGAGGGCCGCGGCCCACAGGCGGGGATCGGAGTGCTTGACGAGGGGATCGGGATGGGGCAGTGTCCCGTTCGGACAGCCGTATTCAGGCAGGTCGGCGCCGAAGGAGACGGACCGCTCGTCGACGGTCCTGCCGCTGTCCGCATCCAGAATGATGGCGGACAGGCTCTGGGTGCTGGAGTCGAGGCCAAGGTAGAGGCGCATCTTCGAGGCTCTCCTCTTGGGATCACGGGCTTCCCGAGGGGGTGCCCATGCCCCCATACGCAACGTCTCGAAACAGTCTGGAACGCCCGCGTCCCCGCGGGCATCCGGGACGTGCAGACCATCCTGAGACGCTCAATAACGTGTCGCGGCGGGAACGGAAGTCAACCGGGCGCCGATCGGGCCGGGAATCGGCTCGGCGGCCGTCTTCGCCGAAGCCCCGCAGCGCTCTTCGAGGAGCTTCGCCCTCCTCCGACCCCTGCCCGGGTCGACCGGTATGATACCGGCAGCGGTTGTCCATAGCCTCCGGCTCCGCGAGAATGGGACACCATCTCGTCGGAGCGGAGACGGAGACTGTCGGCAACTGCCTCTGGCGGCAGTGTCGTGAGGGGTAGCACCGCGGCCAGTCCCTCAGTCACCTGGGGAAGGGCTGTGAAGATACGGCGGCGACCGCCGACTCCAGCACGGGCCCTGAGCCTGACGCCATGGCGCTGGAGCCGGTCGTCCTCGACCGTACCCCCCGTGACGGAGGCCCTGCCGCCGCGGGCGTTCCATCCCCCTGGAGCGCGAGCGTACCGCGAGCATCCTGGAGCGCGAGCGTACCGCGAGCATCCTCGAGCGCGAGCGTACCGCGAGCATCCTGGAGCGCGAGCGTACCGCGAGCATCCCGGCGTTGACTGAGGCGGTACGCCGCGGCTACAGCGCTGACAAAAACGGTTTTCTTCGTGCTATTTGCCTTGCACGGCTGTGCTGCCGCAGTCCGGCCGCCCCCTTTTTTGTTCTTC
>JAFGRS010000319.1 GCA_016935045.1 Lentisphaeria bacterium
AAAAACGCCATTGCGAGAAAAAAAACGGCAAAGAGCGGTCAGGTAAGGCTAATCAGTGCGAAGAATGAGGTGATTCCGCGGAGCTGGCGGGGAAGGAGAGTTGCTCCAGGATCCGGTGCGTGGATTCGCGCCGCCGCCCGCCGCCCTCGGCTGCCCGGGGGATGGCTGCCCGCGATGTGCCGTGTATAGTGCCGGGGAGAGGGTGGGCGGCCGGCGCGTATCCGGCCCGGCTGTGCCCGGAGTGACGGCGGCGCCGTCGCCGCCGGGGAGGCGGCATGCAGAGCTACGGAGGCGTACACCATGATCCGACGACAGGGCGCATACCAGGCCGAGGTGCGGGAACGCATGCGAGGGGGCACGGGTTTCGTGCGGATCGAGCACTACTGGAAGCAGGACGAACTCAAGGGCAAGACCCGGCTCTGCGCCCGGCTCATCCTGGAACCGGGCGCGAGCATCGGGACCCACGAGCACGCCGATGAGGAGGAGGTATACATCGTCCTGCGCGGCCGGGGCCGGGTGCTGGAAGCCGAGGGGCCAACCGAGGTCGGCCCCGGTGACACGGTGCTCACCGGCGACGGCGCCAGTCACGCGGTCGAAAACATCGGTTCGGAACCCCTCGAAATGGTCGCCTTCATCGTCCGCTACTGACCCGGGAGGGGCGTCTGCCGCTTCTGCACTGCGCCATCCCCCGGGCAGCGGCGGCACCTGCCGGGGACCGCCCCGGGCGTTTCCCACGCGCCTGCGTCACTGTCCGCGCGGCGGGTCCCCCAGGGCAGTTCCGCCGGCGTCCCGGCGGGCCTCCAGGCATCGGGCCCTAACGGAAATACTTCCGGAAAACCGCTGCTACGCTTTCGTTGTCCATCACGTCCCGAGCACCGCAGACCTGGATTCTGCGACAGCCATTCTCGATCATCGTGCGGAGTTCCAGGTCGACCCGGGCAGCGTCCTTGACCGGGAACTCCCCCGGTCTGTCGTAGTACCCGATCATGCCGACGCCCTGCGGACGGGGGTAATACCTGCGGGCTTCCGCCGCGATGACCTGGCTGTAACGGGCGATCTTGTCCTGCGGCCAGAGGGTGTACCAGGCGGCGGTCTGGCCGCAGAAATCGACATCCAGCCGGTTTCCGTAGAGGGGTTCCGGCTGGAAGACAGGCCAGATGTGGATGGTTGTCCGGAGGTCCTCCCGCCTGGACCGGGCGTAGTTGGCGAGGTCCTGGATGCACTCCACCAGGGCGTCGCGGAAGAAGGTGACTTCCGCCGCGTCGTCGGCCATGTCGGGGTGCTCGCGGCGGTAGGCGGCGAAGGCGGCGACGCAGTCCTCGCAGTGGCAACGCCGGTAGTTCTGGTAGCCGAAGCCGTCGAAGGCGAGGCCTTCCAGTCCGGGAACCGCCGCGATGCCGTCGATCTGCAGCCTGAGCAACTCGCGGGCACTCGGATTCCGCAGGCAGACGATCCTGGTTTCCAGGACTTCGTTTGCCATCGTCGGCTCGCCGCCGAACTGGTAGGGGATGATGTACTTGTTCCGGCCCGCCATGAGGAAACTCCTGGCGGCATTCTCCGCCTCGGTCATCACCTGCCACGGGACCGGGCGTTCGGGATAACGCCGGGTCCACAGGTTCGCCAGGCCGCCCATGGGACTGATGCAGGCGAACACCCGGATGTTGTGCCGTCCCCCGGCCTCGACTGCCCGCCCCAGGAACTCCCTGTCGGTCGACCAGGCGATGAGCACCTGGAACCCCGTCGCTTCCGCCCTGGCGAGGAACGCGTCCGGGGCCTTCGCGTCGATGCCCCAGCCGACCAGGACCAGGGGCGGCGCCTGGCCCGCACGGAGCCCGGACACCGTCAGTGCGGCGGATAGGGCGACGATGGCTGGGAAGGTGTCGTTCATGTCGGTTCGGCTCCGGCCGGATCTGGACTCAGGGCACGGGGGGTGCAGCGGGCGAGGGCTCGGGCCAGAGGCGGTCCCGAACCGTGCGGAGGGTGGCGGCGGCCTGTTCGGCGCTGATATCGCGCTGGGCCTCGGCCAGCATCTCGTACCCGACCATGAACTTGCGCACGGTGGCGGAACGCAGCAGCGGCGGGTAGTAGTGGGCGTGCAGCTGCCAGTGTCGGGTATCTTCTGTCTGCGCCGGGGCGCCGTGCCAGCCCATGGAATAGGGAAACGAGCAGTCGAACAGCCCGTCGTAGACCCGCAGGAAGCGTTTCATGATGGCGGCCAGGCTGTCGCGCTGGGCCTCGTCGAGGCCATCGAGGTGCGCCACCGGCTGCCGCGGCAGGAGCAGGAGTTCATAGGGCCACACGGCCCAGAAGGGGACCAGGACAACCCAGTGCCGGTTCTGGTCGACCAGTCGTTCGGCGCGGGAGATCTCTTCTGCCGCGTAATCCAGGAGCAGGGGTGACCGGTGACGGCGGAAATACTCCGCCTGGTGATGGTCCTCCTTGGCCGGTTCGTTGGGCAGGGATGTACCGGCCCAGATCTGGCCATGGGGGTGGGGGTTGCTGCACCCCATCACGTCTCCCTTGTTCTCGAAGACCTGGACCCAGCGGTACCGGTGCCCCAGCTCGGCGACCTGTTCGGCCCAGACGTCGACGACGCGGCGGATGTCCGCCGGCGCCATGTTCGGCAGCGTCAGGTCGTGACGGGGGGAGAAGCAGAGGACTCGGCAGGTGCCTGCCACCGCGCCGATGCGGAACAGTTCGGCGCTGGCGGATGAGGGTGCGGGAAGCCCGTCGAGCAGGGCGCGGAAGTCGTTTTCGAACACATAGGTATTGGCGTAATCCGGGTTGGCCACGCCCGCGGCCCGGGTATTGCGGGGACACAGGTAGCAGGCCGGGTCGTAGGCCGGGCGCGAGGCCGGGGGCAGGGCTTCGACCTTGCCCTTCCAGGGACGTTTGGCGCGGTGGGGGGAGACCAGGACCCACTCGCCGGTCAGGGCATTGCGGCGGCGGTGGGGGTGATTCTCGACGTCAAAGGGCATGTTCGGGGCTCCTCCGGTTGGTCCCAGGGGGTACGGCTGCTCTTGCCCGGCCATCGGGACAGGGCATGGCCGGCCGGGGGTTTACTCCTGCCAGGCTTCGGGCCGCCAGTCCCGGCGGTAGCGGGGGTAGATCCTGTGCATGACATCCAGGATATTCTCGCCCTCGATTTCCCGGGTGCGGGCATCGATGACCCGGCTGTGGGGCGGCGGGTTCTCCGGGTCGAAGTCGGTCTTCTCCCGGACTTCCCGGAAGAGAACGGGTGAGGACAGGACGAGGGGGTCCACCTTGCCGATGCGTTCCATGGCCTTCTCGGCGCCGCGGCGGATCAGGTCCCGTGCCTTGGCTGGCGGCCAGGTGACGGCGGACAGGCGACTGAGGCCGCATTTGACGGGGACCGTGACACACCCCGGGACCAGGGCCTCCATCTCGCGGCAGGCATACCAGTCGCCCGTGCAGAGGACAAAGGGCACGCCGTAGTGTCCGGCAATGAGGGCCTGGAGGCCCATTTCGCCGACCACGAGTCCGTTGAAGCTCCACTCCCGGATGCTGCTGCTCATGGTGTGGTACATGGCGGCTCCGGGGGTGGACGCCTTGGCATGCCCGCCGACGACGCCGGTGGCCGCGCAGGAGGCGTCGAGGAAGGGCAGCCAGAAGGGTCGTTCCTGTCCATGGATGTAGCAGGCGCGCGGGTCGGCCACTTCCAGGTCGATGGTGTAGCCCGCACCATGCCCGTCGTTGACGACGACTTCGGTGGCGCCGCCGCTGTACAGCCCATCGACCGCGGCATTGACTTCTTCGGCCAGCCAGCGTCTCTGGCGCATGCGCCGTTCGTGGTTCTCGAGGCTGGCATCGTCCCGGTTCTCCCATTGGTAGACGCCGGCGACGCCTTCCAGGTCGGTCATCAGGTACACTTTCACGGTCACACCTCCGCTGTTTGGGTGGCTCTGCCTGTACAGTACCTCATCCCGGCGCGGGGGCGAAGCGTCGGCGCGCGAGGCCACGCCGCCGCCCCATCCCGCAGGGAGGGATTGCCTGAATCCCTTCAGGGCTGTTTCAAGATCCGTCGCATCGCTTCCCGCCGCCACTGCCCTTGCGGCAGTGGAGCGCCGATTCGGGGTGAGGAAGCGCGGCCGCGCCCTCTCCCCGCCCTCCGATCGGCGCTCCACCGGGACAAGCCCGGCGGCGGCGTTGGGAACTTGAAACAGCCCTGGAATCCCTCCCCCATGGGTCTGACCCGTGCGGATGGCGGTGTATATTGGGGGAGTCCGGCAGGAAAGCCCTGTCGGGAGGAAGCGGATCGCGGCACGGCTGCGAAGCGCCTCCGTCCCGCATGAAGAGGAAGCGGCACGATGGTATCGTTCGGTTGGTTGGTCCGTGGGGCGTACGCTGTGGCGCTGGCGACTCTGGCGGTCACGGCGGTATCGGCCCAGGTGCGTCGGGCGCCGTCCCAGATCGACGTCAGCAAGCGCGCGGCCGAGGCGGACCCGGTTCTGGCGCTGGCGCAGTTCGAGGGGGACGCCGCGGTCCGACGCCACTTCGAGGAGACTCTGCGGCGCTGCGGCTGGTTCGTTGTCGGTGGGGACGCGGCGGAGGCGGACTATGTGGTTTCGGCGCGTCACCTTTCCGGCGGCCAGGAGACCCTGGCGATGCAGGTGACCGCCACGAAGCGCGCCGAGCTGACCAGCCAGGTCGTGGCGCCGGCGGGGCAGACCGAGGTGTTGGTCTACCGGGCCGTGGACGAGTTGCTGCGACGGCTCTTCGCCGTCCCGGGGTTGTGCGATTCCCGCATTGCCTTTGCCGTGGCGGGGGCAGGAAATCTCAAGGAGATCTACACCTGCCGGTTTGACGGCCGGGACGCGCAGCGCCTCAGCCATAACGGCAGCATCAGCACGGAGCCGTCCTGGGGGCCGGACTGCCGGTATCTGGTCTACACCCTCTACACGAACAATGCCACGAGCGTGGTGTTGGTGGATATGGAGAACCGCCGCCAGCGCACCCTCAGCCGTTTCGCGGGGCTGAACGCCGGCGCGGACATCAGTCCGGACGGCCAGTGGGTCGCTCTGACCCTGAGCAAGGAGCGCCGGGTGGATCTGTACCTGCTCTCGGTGCAGACCGGCGACCTGCGGCAGGTGACGCGGGACCTGGCGGTGGAATCGTCTCCCTGCTGGTCGCCGCGGGGGGACCAGCTCTGCTACGTCTCGGACCGTGCCGGCCAGCCGCAGCTGCACCTGGTCTCGACGGCGGGGGGGGGGCCGGCACGCCTGCTGAGCGAGCGGGAAGAGGCCGTGTCCCCGGACTGGTCTCCGGTGTCCAACCAGATCTGCTTTGCGACGCGCCTGGGTGGGCAGTATGTCATCGGGGTGGTGGACATGAGCGGGGGCAGCGCGGGCGGGCGCCGGATTGTGACCCGGGCGGCGGGGGATTGGGAGTCTCCCTCCTGGGCCCCGGACGGCCGCCACCTTGTCTGTTCGCGCGGCACGGGGGGGCGGCGGGAGCTGTTTCTGGTGGACTCGCGGCACGGCAAGCTGGTTGCCATCACGCAGAACGGGAACCATAGCCTGCCATCCTGGTCCAGCCTGTACTGAGCCGTGTTGCCCGGAGGCTTCGTGTCGCGCCATGCGTCCCGGGGATGATGGAAGTCCGGTGTTGCCCCCGGCGCCCGCGAGGCTGTTCCTGGTGGGTGTCGGCGGCATCGGCATGAGTGCCCTGGCGCAGTACCTTCTTGCCAGGGGGTATGCCGTTGGCGGCAGCGACCGGCTCCTGGCCGGCCCCGGTCGCGACACGCTGATCCGGCAGTTGGCCGGGCTGGGGGTGGCGATCTTCCCGCAGGACGGTTCCGGTCCGGCGGCGTTTGCGCCGGATGCGCTGGTGATTTCGGCGGCCGTCGAGCCAGGCAACGCGGACCTGGTGGCGGCGAAGGGGTGCACGGTACTCCCTCGGGCGCATTGCCTGGCCCAACTGCTGTCCCGGGATGGTGGTTGCCAGATTGCGGTGGCGGGGTCGGCGGGGAAGACCTCGGTAACGGGCTGGTTGGGATCGACGCTCCGGGCCCTGGGCAGGCGGGTCCTGGTGGTCAACGGGGGGACCATGATCGAGGTCGAATCCGCGCTCTGTCCGGGCAACTTCCTGGCCGAACCGGACCCCGAGTTCCTGGTGGTCGAGGTGGACGAGAGCGATCGGAGCCTGGTGGCCTTCTCGCCCCACGTCGGGATCGTGCTGAACGTGGGCACGGACCATTACTGCCGGGAGGACCTTCTGCGCGTGTTCGGGAGCTTCCTGGACGGCTGCCGGAGGGCCTGCGTCCTGCACCGCTCGCTGGCCGCCGCACTGGCCCCGCACGGGCCGCGGAAACAGCGCTTCCTGTTCGGCGATGCGATGGAGCCGGGGGTGGAGATGATGGCGCCGTCCGACTACCGCCCCTGCCGGGAAGGCAGCCGTTTCCGGTTGGGGGATGCGGGGGAGGTCGTCTCGTGCCAGTTCGGTCGGCATTCGGCGACCAACGCGGCGGCGGTGGTCGCCGGGTTGCGTGCGGCGGGCGTCGATGCCGGTGGGGCGGCGCTGTCGGCGGCCCTGGGCCGGTTTCCCGGCATCCGGCAGCGTTTCGAGCTGATGGGGCGCCGCCTGGGGCGGCCTGTATACCACGATTACGCCCACAACGTGGAGAAGATCGCCGCCGCCATCGGCACGGCCCGGGACGCAGCCGGAGCGGGCCAACTGATCCTCTTCCAGCCCCACGGCTACGGTCCGTTGGGATTCATGCGGAAGGAACTGGGCAGGCAGTTGGCACGGGTCCTCGGGCCAGGGGATCTGTTTGCCCTGCTGCCGGTGTACTACGCGGGAGGCAGCACCTCGTTCCGGCCCACGTCGGCGGAGGTCGCCGCGGAGTGGTCCAGCGCGGGGCTCCCGGCGGTGTCCCTGGCGTGCCGCGAGGATGCCGTCGGGTTGTGTCCCGGCGATTTCCGCGCGTTTCTGGTGCTGGGGGCCAGGGACCCGACGCTGCCGTCCTTCGCGGCATCCCTGTGTGCGCCGGACGCAGGCCCTGGCGGCAGTCGCGCGGGTGGAGCGTCGGCGTGAAGCGGCAAGCTGCGTCAGGCGGGGGTGCCAAGGGGCCGGGCCCGAGAGTGGGGAGCCGCGGAAACCTCCGCCCTCGGAGGACCCGGTCTGCCGGAACCGCAGAGACGAGACAGGGATCCGTGCCGCTGAGCCGCATCCCCTGCAGGGCGAGAGGACGACAGGTGGTTTCTGTTCTCGCGCAGAGACGCAGAGCGCGCGGAGCATGGGTCATTGCGTCATGGGTCCTTGCGTCACCAGGGCGCAGGGCTCCCGCCCGAGCCGCATCCCGCCGTGCCGCCCGGGGTCACGGGCGGGCGGCGGAACCCCCGTTCAGCAGCCGTACCGTGCCGCGTCGCCGAGCAGTTCCTCGATGCGGAGGAGCTGGTTGTACTTGCAGATCCGGTCGGTCCGGCTCATGGACCCGGTCTTGATCTGGCCCGCGTTGACGGCGACGGCGAGGTCGGCGATGGTGGTATCTTCGGTTTCGCCGGAGCGGTGGCTGATGACGGTGCGGAAGCCGGCCTTGTGGGCCATCTCGATGGCATCGAGGGTTTCGGTGAGGGTGCCGATCTGATTGACCTTGATCAGGATGGCATTGGCGGCGCCCATGTCGATGCCCTTCCTGAGGAACTTGACATTGGTGACGAACACATCGTCGCCGACCAGCTGGCAGGCATTCCCGAGGCGATCCGTGAGCAGCTTCCAACCGTCCCAGTCACTTTCGGCCATGCCATCCTCGATGGTGTCGATGGGATAGGCGCCAACCAGCTTGGCAAGGTACTCGACCTGCTCGGCACTGCTGCGCCGGGCACCCTTCTCGCCCTCGAACTTGGCGTAGTTGTACACTCCGTTCTCGTAGAACTCGCTGGCGGCGCAATCCAGCGCCAGCATCACATCCTCGCCCGGTACGAAGCCGGCCTTGCGGATCGCCTCGAGGATCGTCTCGATGGCGTCCTCGGTGCCTCCGAAGGCCGGTGCGAAGCCGCCCTCGTCGCCGACCGCCGTGCTCAGGCCGCGGTCGTGGAGGACCTTCTTCAGATTGTGGAAGACCTCGGCCCCCATCCGCAGGCCTTCGCGGAAGCAGGAGGTGCCCACGGGCCGCACCATGAACTCCTGGAAGGCGATGGGGGCATCGGAATGGCTGCCGCCGTTGACGATGTTCATCATGGGCACGGGCAACACCTTCGCGTTGGTGCCGCCGATGTACCGGAACAGGGGCAGGCCAAGCTCCTCGGCGGCCGCCCGGGCGGAAGCCAGGGACACGGCCAGGATCGCGTTGGCGCCCAGTTCGCTCTTGGTCTCCGTGCCATCCAGGGCGATCATTGCCATGTCGATGCCGACCTGGTCGAAGACATCCATGCCGTCCAGCTCCAGGGCAATGCGATCCACCACGTTGGCCACGGCCTTGGTGACGCCCTTGCCCAGGTAGCGATTCTTGTCACCATCCCGGAGTTCGAGGGCCTCGTTCTCACCCGTCGAGGCCCCGCTGGGTACGGCGGCACGACCGACAACCCCGCTCTCGAGAACCACTTCCGCCTCGATCGTCGGGTTGCCGCGCGAATCGATGATCTCACGTGCATGAATGTCGGCGATGATACTCATTGGGATATCCCCGTCTCTGGTTTGGGTTCCTCTGTCGTTGGGAAGCGCAGCGGCGCGCCCGCTGTCAGCTCCGGGCGTACTATAGCGGGGTCCGGCGGTCCCGGCAATCCGAACGCCGGGCCCGGGGCCCTCGTGCTCTGGAACCAATGGCCGCGCATTTGGGTCAAACCCGTGGGTGCGGAGGTTGGGACAGTGTGGGTGTGTGACGGTCCGTCGCCCGGGAGAGCCGGGCCGAAGCACGGTGATGGGATGGCACGTCCATGACTCTGGCAAGCATTCTCCAGAAGAAGCCCCCGCATCTGCGTACCGTGACCATCGGCCCCGATCAGATGGTGCAGGAGGCCATCGACGTTCTCTGCCGATACCGCATCGGAGCACTGATCGTGCAGGATCCCTCCGACCGGAAGGTCGTCGGCATCTGCTCGGAGAGGGACGTTCTGAACAGCCTGTGTTCGGGCAATCCCCATGACCCGGGCACGACACCCGTGCATGCCATCATGACTCCCGACGTGATCGTCGCGGAAGCCGGGCAGGGAGCGGCGCGCGCACTCCGGGTGATGTCCGGGAAGCATGTCCGGCACCTGCCGGTTTTTGACGGTTCGGAGCTGGTGGGGGTCGTCACCCTGGGCGATCTGCTGCGGGAACTCTACGAAGAGGACGAGGTCCGCATCCACTCCCTCAGCGACTACCAGAGCGGCAGTCACCGCGGCCGCGCCTTCTGACGCCTGCGGGGTCGAACGGCCGTTGCCCGTGCGCCCCGTCTGTCCGCCAGTTCCCGCCCGTGTGACCGAGCGAGGTCGCGTGCGGGTGAATCGCATAAGAGTCTCGCCACGAACCAGTTTCGTCACTTTCGGCGCTGGAGCGCAAGGCTCGGACACCCTGATCCGGCGGAAAAGGGGATGAACCCGGCGCGCGCGCTGGAGGGATGGAGCCGGCGGCCTGCCTGTGCGGTACACGCAGACAGGTCTCCGCCGTACCTGGTGCACCTGTGTGACGGCCGGGAACGACCGACTCCACCGCCCCGTCCGGGTTCGTCCCATTCTCCAGCGGACGAGATGCCGGGTAAGGACCTCTGAGGCGGCGACCGCCGCGGGTATGGACACCGCCGGCCCGGGTGCACGCTGTCTCCGCCGGCGCTCCCACGAACATCACCGGATTTCCGTTCACGAGCACTGAGGGGTTGAGGGGTTGCCTGCGCGGCGAGGAGGCGTTCGCATCCCTCCGGCCACGGAGTACATTGGTTGGGTGACCGAAGGAACCTTCGTGAGACGTCCTTCTCCAGATCCCATGTGGGCTGGCGCATTCGATCGCACATTGCAGAGGGAAATCCTGTGCACGGAGCACCGCCGCACGGTGGTGACCTTCTGCCTGATGGTCTTCCTGCTGCTCGGGGTTTCGGCCGTGCAGGTGGCGCTGGTGCTGCGTCCGCGCGCCACGGGGGGTGATTTCAGCCGTCTGTTTGTGCCCCTGGCTTCTCTCTGCCTGGTCTATGCCGTATACGAGGCCGCCGTCGGGGCCTGGCAGCGGCGCCTGCTGCGGAGCGGCTTGAGCATGCCCATGTGGCTGCGCTATGCCCACATCCTGATGGAGGTCAGCCTGCCTACCGTGGCGCTGGCCATCGTGGCAGGGCTGATCGGCCCGTACCAGGCGCTGGCATCGAGCGTCCCGTTCCTGTACTTCCTCTTCGTCTTCCTCACCACCATGACTCTCAACGGCCGGCTGCCGGTGTTTGCCGGATTGCTGGCGGGGGCTCAGTGCACGGGGGTGAGCCTGGTGCTGCTGCACATCGGGTCGGAGGGTCTGGGGGAGGGCACCCTGCACGTGCCGGTTCTGACGACCCCGGGCCAGTATGTGGCCAAGGGGTTGTTCCTGATGGTATGCGGGTTGCTGGCCGGGTTCGAGGCGCGGCGGATTCGGGGTGAGGTGGCGGCTGCGCTGCGCAGTCTCGAGGAGCGGAACCGCGCCGTGGCCACGTTTGGCCGGCACGTTTCCCCCGAGGTCGCCGAGCTGCTGCTCGATCATCCCAAACCGGAGGCCGGCGAGGAACGCAGCGTCTGCGTGATGTTCCTGGATATCCGGGATTTCAGCAGCCTGGCGGCGGAGCGTTCCCCCGGGGCGGTGATGGAGTTCCTCAACACCCTCTTCGGCGCCATCACCCCCATCATCGACAGTCACCGGGGCATTGTCAACAAGTTCCTCGGCGACGGTTTCATGGCGGTATTCGGTGCCCCGGTCCCGGATCCGGAGGCCTGTCGCCACGCGGTGGACGCCGCCCTGGCCATCGTGGCGGAGGTCCGTCGTCTCAATGAAGCCGAGGCCATCCCCGAGATCCGGATCGGCATCGGCATTCACGTGGGCCGCGCGATCACTGGGTGCGTAGGATCCGAGGACCGCCGCGACTACACGGTCATCGGGGACGTGGTCAACGTGGCCGCCCGCATCGAACAGGCCAACAAGCGCTTCGACTCCAGGGTCCTGGTCTCCGACGCGGTCTGGGAAGCGGTGCGGATGGACGCCGGTCTCAGCGCCGAGAGCCTGGGACCGGTGGAACTCAAAGGGAAGCTCCATCCCCTCCCGATCTTCCGCCTCGCCTGAGCCCCCGCGAGCAAACGCTGGGACCCTCAGCCCACGTGGGACGGTTCGCCGGGAGGTCCGCCTTCCAGTCCCGGGCAGGCGCCCCGCGGTGGAGGGCGAAGCCGTTTCGGCGCGGGGTGCGCCCACGCACCCCCTGCTCAAGGCCCTGAGCCCAGTCGAAGGGCTCCTGCTGAGCCGAATCCTGATTACTGCCCAGGGCTGTTTCGAGATCCGGCGAATCGGTTCCCGCCGCCACTGTCCTTGCGGCAGTGGAGCGCCGATTCGGGGTGAGGGGGCCCGGCC
>JAFGRS010000320.1 GCA_016935045.1 Lentisphaeria bacterium
CTCCAGGGGATGCGGCTCGGCGGAGCCTCGCCCTCCAGGGGATGCGGCTCGGCGGAGCCTCGCCCTCCAGGGGATGCGGCTCGACGGAGCCTCGCCCTCCAGGGGATCGCCGCTCGTCCATCGACGGCGCTCAGGGTCTGCGAGAAAGCGCCTCCCACACTGCGTCGCGTCGCCCCACCCGTATGCCGCATGGTGACTGCGGGGCGGACCAGGCTTCAGTAGACCGGATCGAAGTTCTTGTCCGGGTGCAGGTTCTTCGCCCGGGTGCCCTCCGCATGGCCGTCGAAGAAGACGCAGTTGAGGATCTTGTTATGGCGCGCCTCGCCCCAGGCATGGCCCACGACGTTGTCGGTGTTGTGGGCCCAGGTGCTGTAGGGCCACAGGGTACCCGTGCCGGATGGCCTCGGTCCGCCGACGATCTGCCGGGTGTCCAGGCAGATGACCTTCGAGGAGGTGCTCTTGACGTCGCCCTCTTTGATGTAGTACCATTCGCCCCGGTCCGTGTTCCGGGTGGTGTACCAGTTCCAGCCGTAGCCCGCGTGGAAGCGGTAGGTGGAATCGGAGGGGGTCGGGTACGGCTCCGTCTCCCCATAGAACCGCGGGCTGGGATGGGAGGGGCAGGCCTCGACGTTGTGGTCGGAGACATAGCTCTTCAGGTAGTAGTTCCACCATACGCGTCCCGGCCCGCCGCCCCACTTGTCAACCATCGTCACGCCGTAGTTCGCGGCCAGGGGATGGTCCTTGTTGTCGTTGGTGTACATGGCGGCCCCGAGGCCGATCTGCTTCAGGTTCGAGGTGCAGCTCGCGGCCCGGGCTTTCTCCTTGGCCTTGGACAGGGCCGGGAGCAGCATCGCCGCCAGAATGGCGATGATGGCGATGACGACCAACAGCTCGATCAGGGTGAAGAGGTGTTTGCGCATGCCTTGACTCCTTTCGCTGCCTCTGGATACGTACCACTCCGGCGGCCCCCCCCGCTTTCGGGGGAAGGGATCCCGCCTTGTCCTTGACCCGGAACTCACCGGCACGCTCCGGCAGGACGCCCGTCTCTGCGCCGTTCCATCTGGGGCCGGCGGATCCTGCGTCGTACCAGCGTCGGTCCGGCATACCGCCGAGGACGGCGGGCTCCAGCGCCTCTCCTTCGGGCGTCCGGCCCGCGCACGCCCATGATCCACACTATACAAATGCCATGGAAGAGCGTAAAATGCAAACACGAACGCCATCCGTTCGCACTATCACTGAACCTGGGGAGGGATTGGGGAACGGCTCAGCGGGAGCTTCGCCCTCCAGGGAAACGGCTCAGCGGGAGCTTCGCCCTCCAGGGAATCGGCTCAGCGGGAGCCCTTCGACTGGGCTCAGGGCCTTGAGCCCCTTCGACCCGGCTCAGGGCCTTCGGCAAGGGGTGTGCGGACGCACCCCCGCGTCGCAACGGCTCCGCCCTCTGCCGCGGGAACACCGGACTCGGGAGCTTGTCCCATTCTGCGTGAACGGGCGTTTCCCGAGCCAGGAGTGACGTGACCATGACCGGCAGCGGCCGTGTGAGCTGTGCAGCGAGCCTGGCCGTCTTCGGCCTCTTATTGGCGGCGGCGGCCCCCCAGGCGGGTGCGGCCGTCCTCCGTCCGGGCGCAGACCGGGCGGGGGCAGCATCCGAGGCGGAGGTCCCTCGAACCGGGCCCGCCGCGGAGGCCTGCCGGAACTCTTCCCGGGGGCACCGCGGCATCCTGCGCGCCGCCGCCCCTTCGCCACAGGAGTCGAGTCCGATGCAGTACAACGATCTCACCCCCGAGGAGGAATGGGTCATTCTTCGCAAGGGCACCGAACGACCGTTTTCCGGCCGTTTCTGGAAACACAGTGCCGAGGGGACGTACGTCTGCCGCCGCTGCAATGCGCCCTTGTTCCGATCCACGGCCAAGTTCGATTCGGAGTGCGGCTGGCCGAGTTTCGACGATGCGATTCCCGACGCCGTCAAACGGCAGCCCGACGCGGATGGGAAGCGCACGGAAATCGTCTGCGCCCGCTGCGGCGCGCACCTTGGCCATGTGTTCCTGGGGGAAGGCTACACCGACCGGAACACCCGACACTGCGTCAACAGCCTGTCCCTCGATTTCCTTCCCGTGGCGGGCAAGGAACTTCATCGCGCGATCTTCGCATCGGGGTGCTTCTGGGGTACGGAATACGTTTTCCAGCGCGCCCCCGGGGTGGTTTCGACCACGGTCGGGTACACCGGCGGCACGACCCCATCGCCTTCCTACAGGGACGTCTGCGGCGGCAAGACGGGTCACGCAGAAGCGGTGGAAGTCGTCTACGATCCCGGCAAGACGACGTATGAGGCCCTGTGCCGTCTGTTTTTCGAGACCCATGACCCCACCCAGCTCAACCGGCAGGGCCCGGACGTGGGCACGCAATACCGTTCCGCCGTGTTCACCCTCGATGAAACACAACGGCAAACGGCGGCGCGGCTGATTGCACAGCTCCGGGAGAGAGGCACGAAGGTGGTGACGGAGGTGGTTCCGGCGACGACCTTCTGGAAGGCCGAGGACTACCATCAGGATTATTACAACCGCACGGGGCGCAAACCCTACTGCCACGGCTACCGGCAGCGCTTCTGACGGGTTGCCCATTCGACGTTCGATGTTCGGCGTTCGGCGTTGGATGTTCGATGAGTCCATGGTCCATGGTCCTTGCAGCGCAAGCAGATGTATAGCATTTCCGAGACGTCATGGTGAGGTCTGGGGGGGGTGGAGGGCGAACGTCCCCGTGTGCCGCAATCAGCGTCAGACCACGGCGTCGGCACGCTACCGCAGCCCGAGGCGGCGGCGAAGGTACCACTCGGCCCCGAGGACGAGGACGAGGAGGAGCAGGAGCAGGGCGTTGTCCGACCAGTACGTGCGGCTGGTTCGCATGGGGACGTGCGTGCTCAGGGGAATGCCCTCGGCCAGGGCGGCCATGCGTGAGTAGGGCAGGAAGGCGCCCCCGGTAATCCGGGCCACATCCCGCAGCACGTCTTCCCGGTACGGGGTTTCTTCGGTCTCGATGCCCTGGCGTCGGGCCACGAAGTGGGTCTGGGTGCGTTCCTCCCTGTCCCCGATCCCGATGCGGTAGTCCACGCGGTATTCGCCGCTCTCGTCGGGGAAGAACACGCCGCCGTAGCGGCCCGGGGTTGCCACCGAAGGATCGAGCGCCACCTCCGTGGCGGTCCCCGAGGGTGAGAGAACGGTTGCGGTCACCTTGGCGTCCGCAGCGGGCCGGAAATCCGTGTCCAGGATGTCTGCGTCCAGCACCAGGGGATCGCCCACACCCGTCTTGGCGCCGTCCGAGGCGATACGGACCCGCTGCCGACTCGAAGACGCCAGCCACACCAGAAGCGAATTCCAGAAGGCGCGGTGACCGCGCTCCCCGGTCGCGTCGCGCAGACTCCAGCGCCAGGACGATTCCAGGCCCAGGTAGGCCGTGCGGCCACTGCCATAACTCTGGGCCGCCAGAAATCCCTTCTCCGTGTGCCGGATCCCCGCGGCCATCCTCGCCCCCCGCTTCGGCTCCCGCACCAGCCACAACTCCTCCCCCGCAACCAGGGGCAGACCCGGAGGATCCGCCAACACCCGCGTCGGATCGGCATCGAACACGAACTCCGGGTTGGCTTCGAGACGTTCCTGCCGGCGCAAGGCGTCCGGAGCAAGGGCCTGCGCCGGCAACAGGTCCCGCAACGGCTGCGGCAAGGCGTCGGGCGGCCCCACAAGCAGAAGCCCACCCCCGCGCCGGTCCACAAAACTCACCAGGGCTTCGATGCCCGGAGCGGACCACTCGACCGCGGCCCGGCTGTCCAGCAGGATAGCCTCGTAGCGATTCAGCGCCGCCGGGCTCTCGGGGAAACCGTTGCCCTTGGCATCGGCCTCCTCCTCGCCGCTGAAGTCTGTCTTATAGAAGCTGTTTTCTCCTAGCCTTATGACGGCGGCGAGGGAGAGTTGCCGGTTGCCGTCGGCGAGGATTTTGAGGAAGCGGTACTCCCAGCCGAGATGTGCGGCCACGTAGAGGATGCGGAAGGTATCGGGTTCCCTGACTTCGAGGCCCAGGAAATCGACGTCGTTGTCGGGGCGGCTGTCGTCCGTCACGGCGTCCATGCGCACGGTGTAGGTAAGGAAGCCTGCCCGCCAGGCCTCGGTGGTGAAGGTTTCGTCGAGGGTTTCCCCGGCGGGCACGGTCAACGTGCGCGTATCGAGTGGACCGCCGGCGTCGGCCAGGGTGAGCCGGGTCGTCACGGGCCGGGGGAAGCGGTTCTCCACCTGTACGGGAAGGACCACCAGGTCCCCCTTCCGGGGCGGTGCCGGAGGGCGCCCGAACCGCACCCGCACATCCCCCGGCTCGCGGGGCTCGCCGATGCCGACGCAGGACACCGGAATGCCGCGGGAGCGGTACTGCTTGGCGATCTCGACGGGGGCGCTGCCGTGATTGCTGTTGCCGTCCGAGAACAGCACGA
>JAFGRS010000321.1 GCA_016935045.1 Lentisphaeria bacterium
ATCCCCCCCCCGACAGCGCCCAATACAGGACCGCGAAAACGCCAAAACCCCCGACGCGGGGCACGCAACAGGACTCCACCACGTCGGCGGCCCGCCCTCGAGGCGCCGGTCCTCGCCCGGCGGCGTCAGGGCATCGATACCGCGAAGGCGACTTCGGCCCCGACGTCCGCCGACACCCGGGCAACCACCTCCGGCGGCACGGCCCGGTTGGTCATGAGCACCGCGATGGCCTTCTCGTTGCGGCTGTCGCGGGGCGCCCGGATGTCGTCGATGTTGATGTTGGCCTCGCCGCAGGCGCTGGTGATCCGCGCCAACACCCCGGGGCGGTCGCGGTACTGGACCACCAGGGCGTGCCCCCGGGGGACGAAGTAGAGGCGGTCGAAATCGTTGATCCGCGAGATCATCAGGTTGCCTTCCGCCACCGTGCCGCGGATGCTCACGCGCCGGTACGGGTCCGCCCCCTCGATCATGTCGATGGTCATGCTGTTGCCGTAGGCCTTGGACTCGTCCGTACTGCGTACCTCCAGAATAATCCCCCGGTCGGCAAGGAACTGCTCCGCCTCTTCGGGGTCCTGCAACAGGTCAAACTCGGGCGACAGAGCAGCACAGATCGGAGGCAGAAACCACTTCGCGTACTGCCCCAGTTCACCGTAGAAACTGCACTTGATCTGCTGCACCGGCTTGGCCCCGCCAAGATAGCTCCGCGCCATCACCGTCAGACGGTACGCCAGCCGTTGGTACAGCTCGTCCAGACCATCCGGAACCCCCTTGTTGACCACGTAGGTCGTGACCCCCATTTCCGCGTAGGCCAGGATCTGCTCCGCGGCGCGGCGGGCGGCGGTGGCGTTGGCCTCGTAGGTGTTGGCCCCCAGGTGCGGGAGCATCACGTCCGCTATGTCCGCCACGCTCTTCGGTCCCGTCTCGTCCGCCGGATAGACGTCGTTGCAGAAATACAGGGTCCGGGCTCCCTTCGCCTCCCGGATGTCGTCCTCATTGACGATTCCGGCACGGGCGCAGTTCACCAGCATGGCGCCGTCCTTCATCCGCTTCAGAAGACGAGCGTTGACCATCCCCCGGGTCTCGTCGTTCTCGGGCACGTGCAGGGACACGATGTCCGACTCGGCAAACAGGGTTTCCAGATCCACCAGTTGCACACCGATGTCCTCGGCCTTGCCGGCGCTGATCACCGGGTCGTACCCCAACAGACGCATCCCGAAACCGGTGCTGCGTCGGGCTACCAACTGACCGATGTTGCCCAGGCCCACAATCCCCAGGGTCTTGCCGCTCAACTCGTGACCCATGAAGGCCTTCTTCTCGAACTGCCCCGCACGCGTCGTCACGTCCCCCTTCACCACGTGCCGATAACAGGCCAGGGCCAGAGCGAATACCTCCTCCGCAACCGCGTTCGCGTTCGCCCCCGGCGTGTTCATCACATCCACACCCCGACGCCGAGCGTACTTCGTGTCGATCGTGTCGTACCCGGAACCCGCCCGAACCACCAGACGCAACTTCGGCAACAGATCGATCACCTCCGCCGTCACCTTCTCGCTGCGGACAATCAGGGCCTCCGTGTCAGGGTGCTTCGCAGCCAACTCCTTGAGACTGGCGCTCGAATCCTGCACGACCGCGTAGCCCTTCTGCTGCAGGACCTCCTTGGCTACGCTGTCGAGTTTCGTGGGAATCAGTACGCTCTGCATGGCTTCCGCTCCGATCACGCCTGCCGCCGCACCAACCGCCGGGCATTCCTCACGTCCCCGGGCCGGAAACGACGAAATGCCCAACCCGGGAAAGCCGTACTATTGCACCGTGAGCCAGGGCTGTCAATCCGATCTGCCGGCCGTCGCCGATGCCTCCGTGGAGTCTGCCGCCAACGACACCATGATGCTCGCGAGAACGCTCGCGAAGCTTCCCGGCGTCGAGGCATTACGCCATCGGCCCGGCACAATGGGCCACCGGATCCCCCAGGGGAGCAACGCGAAGTGTGCCCTCCCACCCCTGCCGACCGCCAGGGGCTCTCCGGCAGACTACCTCGCACGCCGCGGCGCAGCGGCAACAGAAACCAGTGACCAACCGTCCTCGGCCGTTGGCCAGCAGCGCCCGGGGACCCATTGGCCCGGTGGAGCGCCAACCTCCGGACCAGCAGACGTCGGCTCCGAGTCCGCTGCGATCGCCGTGACGGCTGAGTTCGGATCGGCTGGCATCCGGGGCCCGTCCCATGGGCCACTCCCCGCCCGTGCAGCCGTTCCGCTGCCAGGAAGATCGAGAGCATCAGCGAGTGCGGCCACTCCCCGCCCGTGCAGCCGTTCCAGCACCGCTCCCTCCCGTCGCCTCCGTCCGTCCGGTCACCCCTCCTCGTTCCACTCTCCCAACCCAACCGGTTCATTCAGGGCTGCCCCGCCGACCGTTTTCCGGACAGCCGTGCCGCCCCGTGACCGGAAAACACCCCCGCCGCGGGCACTGCCCCCGGCCCCCGTTTTCCGGACGCCCACCCCGCCCCGTGACCGGAAAACACCCGCGCCGCCAGCCCGGCCCCGGCCCCCGTTTTCCGGACGCCCACCCCCAATCATCTGGCCGGAAAACAGGGAAGCCGGCGTGGCGCCAACGGTCCTATGGCGTTCCGGAGCGCAGGCACGGCGGACGTTTCTGCCGGAAAACAGTCCCGGGCGGATGTTCCCGGGGCATCCCGGGGATCGCAGGGAATATTTTCCTGCCGCACTTGCAAACATAGAAATGCACGTATAGAGTCATGCATATATAGGCGCCGCATGGGCGCCGAGGGCATGGCAGCGGCAGTCGGAGACAGACGCCGGGAGCGGCGGCGGGAGGTGTGCGATGCGCGGGAACGGGATGGGAATGAGCGACATGACGGGACTGGGGACGGGACGGGCAATCGAGAAGGCGGTGACGGCCGTTGGGGTGGAGTGTGTTCAGGCGGTCCGGGCCTGGCTGAAGCGGCTGTACGATGCCCGCCGGGAGGGGGGCCTCGGGCAGGCCATCGAGGCGGGGCCGGCGGCGCTCGAGGAAATCCTGGTCCGCTTCGGCTACCGGCTCGGGACCGCGCGCACGTACGCCCGCCGCGTATGGCGCTTCCTCGATACCCTGGGCCACCCGGATCTCAGGGACCTGCGGGACGACGACGTGGAGGCCTACGTGAGG